>CAXNHL010000001.1:0-42074 GCA_964202105.1 Opitutales bacterium
CGGCCGCGCACGGAACGTCCCAGGATCGGGAAGTCCTTGCGGCAGGCGGCGACATCGAACGCGGGCATAGGGCCGAACGTAGGAGGACCGGGGCGGGGCGCAACCGGGAAGCGAACTTCAGGGCGCCGGCGGCAGGCGCACGGCCTTGCGGATATACGCGGGCACGTCGACGTCCTGGCCGTCGATGAACGTCATGGGCGTGCCGCCGAACAGGCCGCGGCGCATCGATTCCTCCGTCGCGAACTCGAAGATCGGCTGCGCGGGGTCCTCGCCCTTGCCGCCCTTCTTCGTCTTGGCGGGGGGCTTGGGCGCGGGCAACGAAGCACCGAGCACCGAGACTTCGATGCGATCACCGAGCGCAGGTTCGACGCGCGCGCAGAGGATCGTGGAGGTCTCGCCGCCGAAACGCGTGCGGACCGCGGCGACCGCTTCGAAGGCCTCGGTCGAGGTCATGGCGGTACCGCCGGCGACGTGCACGAAAAGCGAAGCGACCTTGGCCACGGCGCCGGGCGCGTGCGCCAACGGACATTCGATGGCGGCGCGCGCGGCCTTCATCGCGGCGCCTTCGCCCTCACCCAAGCCGAAGGCGAAGAGCGTCGGCGAACCGGGCGTCGAGAGCAGCGAGCGCAACGCGGCGGGATCGACGGCGATGAGCGCGCCAGGCGCGAACGCACTGGCAAGTCCGCGCAGGGCTCCGCCCACCCACGCATCGGCGGCGGCGAAGGATTCCGACAACGGGGCGTCGGGCGCCACCTGCTGAAGGAGAAGGTCGTTATGGACCATCACGAGGCCATGGCACTTCTGTCCCAGTTTCACCGCGGCTTCGTTGGCCTGACGCATGCGCCGTTCGCCTTCATGCGAGAAAGGCATCGTCGCGAAGGCGAGCACCGTGGCGCCGGTCTCGGCGGCCAAACCGGCGACCGTCGCGGCGGCGCCGCTGCCGGTACCGCCACCGAGGCCGGTCACGAGCACGACCACGGGAATTCCAGTGAAGAGCCGACGCAGCGCCGGTTCTTCTGCTTCGGCGGAAGCCAGGCCGAGAGCGGCCTCGCCGCCCGTACCCATCCCGCGCGTCTGCGCGCGACCGAGCTGCAAGCTCGCGCCGGGGCCGCCGGCGGCCAGGGCGCGCGCATCGGTGTCCAGCAGCGCGACGGAGACCTCGGCCGGGAGTTGCGCCGAAAGGCGGGTGACCATGGCGCAGCCCGCGCCGCCGAGGCCGACGAGGAGGATGGAGGCGGGCGTGGCCATCTTAGAAGCGGAAGAGCGCCTTGAGCTGGGCGAGGAAGCCGCGCGGACGGGCGACCGCCGGCGGGGCGTCGGCCAAGGCCGCGGTCATGAGGCCGACGACGCCCGCATACTCGGGCTTGCGCAGGGATTCGTTCTCGAAGTCAGGCACGCCGACGCGGGCCGAGACGCCGGTCACGAGCTGGACCGCTTCGGCGGCGTCGGCGAGATTGGCCGAACCACCGGTGAGGATCACGCCCGAGGGGATCATGTTCTGATCGAGGCGCACGGCGTGGCCCGGGAAGATCTGTTCGAGGCGACGGAGCACGTCCTTGCGGACGAACTCGATCGTCTCCTGGTAACGCAGCGAAAGCACCTGGGTGATCGTCCCGCGGTTGAACTGCTGGTCGCCCACGCCCTTGTCCCCGTCCTTCCAGATGGTCTGGTTGACGTCGGTCTCGCGGTGGAGCGCCGAGCCGAAGCGCTGCTTGAGGTCTTCAGCCGTCTCGCGGCTGATGCGCAGCGCGACGCTGAGGTCATTGGTCAGGTGCTCACCGCCCACGGGGATCGAGCCCGCGCAGAGGATGTGCTCCTTGTAGTAAAGGATCCAGTCGGTCGTGCCGGCGCCCATGTCGATGACGAGCACCCCGCCCTGCTTGTCGGCGTCGCTCGCCGTCGCGCAGGCGGCGGCGTGGCTGGCGAGGATGAAGTCGCGGACGCGGATGCTCAGGCCGTTGACCATGCCCACGCGCATGCGCATGTTGCCCTCCTCCATCGTCACGCGCCAGAAGTTCACCTCGAGGCGCTTGCCGGTCATCCCGACGGCGTTGCCGACCGCGCGGTTGTCCAGCATGGTCGGCTGGCGCATGTAGAGCAGCGTGCTGCGGCCCGCCGGCGGCTCGAGGCGCTTGGCCGAGGCGATGGCGTCCGCGACGTCCTTGGCGGTGACCTTGCCGTCGTGCGCGGGCACGGCGATGAAGCCCTTCACACGCTCGCCTTCGGCGGCGGGACCGGACAACGAGAGATAGACCTGTTCGACCGCGCGGCCGGAACCGCGTTCGATGTCATTGACGACCTCATGCACGCATTGGGTGAGCTTCTCGAGGTCGGTGACGGTGCCTTTCACGACGCCGTCGGTGCGGCGTTCACTGAAGCTGAGCATGCGGGCCTTGCCGTCGATGACCTGTCCGAGGAGGCTGGCGGTCTTGTGCGTGCCGATGTCGATGACGGCGATGAGGGATGGAAGGGGCTTAGGGGTCATCGGAGAGGGGTGGTGACGGGAGTGGTGACGGGGACGAGACGAGGTTCGGGAATCGGCGAAGCGGCGTTGGTCCGGTTCTGGATGGACATCTTGAGCACGTAGGCCGACGCGGTCGTGCCGGGCCGGCGCAGGAGTTCGTCGACGTTGATGCGCCCCAGCAGGATGAGCTCATTACGCCAGTTGGCGGTGGAGAAGACGATCTCGACCAAGGCCGGCCGGTCCATCGGCTGCGTCCCGGGGCGGACGGTCACGCGGAGGTTCGAGCCGGGCGAATCTTCCTGCGCGCCGAAACAGTCGCGGAGCGAGACGGCCGACCACTGCTTGAAGAGGTGCGGGTAGGTCGTGCGCACGGTCAGCAGGAAGGGCGCGGCGATCTCGATGCCTTCGATGAGCAGGCCGTCGTCGGCGCCGGTCGAGCGGAAATGCTGGATCTCCGGCAGGTTGCGGACCGCCTGCTCGGGATAGCCGACGCCGGCGAAAGTCCGCCCGTCGGCGGCCACGAGGCGCACCTGCATCGACGTGCCCTTGTCGGGCAGGCTCACGATCTTCGCGACCGCGAGCCGCTCGCGCAGGTTGATTTCCAAAGTGCCGTCGCCGCGTCGGCGCACGTCGGCCGCGACGACCTGGTTATCGGCCTCGAGGTCGGCCTTGATGGCACGGACATCGCGCGCGAAACCTTCGGGGCCCGCGGCGATGACCTTCTTCACGAAGGCTTCGGACAGGAAGCCGTCCGTCTGGAAGCGCACCTTGGCGGCGGGGGCGGCGGCCGCGGATTCGTCGACGGCCCACCAGATCAGCGCGCCGAGCACGAAGAGGAAGAACGCCGCGGCGACGGTCGGCAGCTTGGAGCGCACGACGCGCTTGCGGCCGAGCTCGCCGGCGGGCACGCGCTGGACGTCCTGCGGCACGAGGGCGCGCCAGTCACGGTCGGCCTGGCCGCGGAAAGCGTCGCGGCGGCGGCCGAACAAAGAATCGAAGAGGCCCATGGTCAGCGTTGGTCGGTGCGGGTGGCGCGCGCGAGGGCCGGAGCGGCCATGCGGCGCACGAGCGCGGGAAAATCGAGCCCGACGCAGGAAGCGCTCTTGGGCATCAGGCTGGTGGCGGTCATGCCGGGCATCGTGTTGATCTCGAGGAAATAGAAGCGGCCGTCCGGCTCAAGGAAGACATCCGCGCGGGCGAAGTCCCGGCAGCCGCAGGCGGCGAAGAGGCGCGCGGCGGCCTCGCCGATGGCGACGGTGAGCTCGGCGGGGATCGGCGCGGGGAAAAGGTATTCCGAGGCGCCCTTGGAATACTTGGTCTGATAATCGTAGACGCCGGTGAGCGGGACGATCTCGACGAGGCCCATGGGGCGGCCGTCAAGCAGACCGATCGACATCTCGCGGCCGCGGAGGCGGCGCTCGGCCATCCACTGCCCGGAAGCGGGAATCTCCGCCAGGGCCTTGGCCACGGCGGCCTCCCCTTCCAACATATAGAGACCGACGCTGCTGCCCTGGTCGGACGGCTTGATGACGAGGTGTTCGCCCAAGGCGGCGATGAGCGCGGCGGCCGTCGGCTTAGCGGCGCCGGCGAAGGCGACTTCGGGAATCGCGGGGACGTCGGCGGTGCGCATGGCGCGCTTGGTCGCGACTTTGTCCATGCAGAGCCGGTTGGCGGCCGAACCGCAGCCGGCGAACGCGACGCCGCGGGCTTCCATTTCAGCCTGGGCGCGGCCGTCTTCACCCCAACCGCCGTGCAGGACCGGGAAGACGACGTGCCGGGCGGCGTCGAGCCACTCGGGCAAGGCGTCGGCGGTGAGTTCGACAAGCCGGGCGCCGGGCAGGACTTCGGATACGGCCTTGCCGGAACGCAGCGAGACCTCACGTTCGGAGGAAAGACCGCCGCAGAGGACGATGATCTCGCGGGCGTCGCTCATAGGAGTTCCTTCCATTCGCGGCCGAGCGCGACGATCTCCGGCTGGAGCTCGACGCCCTGACGGGCCTTCACTTCGGCGCGGACCGTGCGCATGAGCGCAAGGAAGTCGGCGGCCTTGGCCTCGCCGGCGTTGACGAGGAAGTTGGCGTGGGTCGGTGAGACCGAGACGGGGCCGACGGCGCGGCCCTTGAGCCCGCTGAGGTCGATGAGCCGGCCGGCCTTGTCGCCTTCGGGATTCCGGAACACACAGCCGGCGCTCGCTTCGCGGGGCTGCGAGGCGCGGCGACGAGCGGCCATTTCGTCCATACGTCCGCGGATGGCGGCGGAGTCTTCGGCCGAAGCCGAGCGGAGGACGGCGGAAAGGACGACCGCCCCGTGCAGCTGCGGGCAATCGCGGTAAAGGGCGTCGAAACAATCGCGGCGCGCGGCGCGCACGCGTCCCTGCGGGGTGAGCCACTCGATGGATTCGACGACGTCGAAGATCCAGCCGCCCATCGCGCCGGCGTTCATGCGCAAGGAGCCGCCGACGGTCCCGGGGATGCCTTCGAGGAATTCGAAACCGGCGCGGCCTTCGCGCGCAGCCACGCCGCACAGTTCCTTCAGGCGGGTGCCGCCGCCGACGCGGAAGCGGCCTTCACCAAGGTCGGTCACCGCGCCCCAGCGGGCGGTGTCGAGATGCAGGATGAGTCCGTCGTAACCTTCGTCGGGCACGAGGAGATTGGAACCGCGGCCGAGGACGAACCAACGGAGGTCGAGCTCCGCCGCCGCGCGCAGGAGCGTGACAAGGTCGTCGACCGACGCGGGTTCGGCATACCAGCGGGCCGCACCGCCGAGTCCCAGCGTGGTGCGACGGGCGAGCGGTTCGTTGGCGCGAAGGACGCAGTCCTTGGAAAGACGGCCGGCGACGAGATCCGGGAGATCCGCGGAAAGGACGCCCTCGCCACGGCGGCGCAGCACCTTCGCGTAGGCCTCGGCGTCGCGCTCGATGTCGCCCGCGCCCACGAAGGCCACCACCGTGTCGGCCCCCTCGGCGAGCGTGTCGAGCAAGGCCGGCAACGCGCGACGGTCCTCGATGAGGCGGTGCGCGGAACCGGCGACGATCGCATCGGAACCGCCGCCTTCGACGGCGGCTTCGCCGGCGGAATAGACCGGGAGCACGAGCGCCTGGTCGGCCACGGCGAGCGCGTCGCGGAACTCGCGCGCATACTGGCGCGTGCGGGTGTGACGGTGCGGCTGGAAGACGACGAGCAGGCGGCCGGCATGCGTCTCGCGTACCCACTGGAGCAGCGCGGCGATCTCCGTCGGGTGATGCGCGTAGTCGGCGAGCACGCGCAGGCCGGTGCGTTCGAAGAGGACGTCCTGCCGGCGACGGATACCGCGCCAGCGCGCCAGCGGTTCGGCGACGAGGCCGCCGGTGATGAAGTGCGTGACCGCGAGCGCCAGCGCGGCGTTCGAGCGGTTGAAGGTGCCGGCGACGGGGAGATTGAACTGGCCCGCGGGGAAACGTCCGCCGAGCGCGACGACCGACGAGGAATGCCCGCCCTGCACGAGCCGGCAGGAATAGTCACCGTCTTCGCCCACGCGGATGACCGGCACCTTGAGGCCTTCGACCAGGCGCTCGAGGCGCGCATTGCCGACCGGGATCACCACGGCGGAACGGGTGCGTTCGAAGAGCGCGCGGAAGACGGCCTCGAGCGCGGCTTCGTCGCGGTAATAGTCGGGATGGTCCCAGTCGAGGTTCACCGCCACGGTGACGTCAGGCGAGAACGCGCCGATCGTGCCGTCGCTCTCGTCGACTTCCGCGACGACCCAGGGCGAAGTCGCCGAAGCGCGCGCGGGCGGGAAAGCCGGGTCGCGGAAAAGGCCGCCGAGGACGTACCCGAAATCGGCGCCGGCGCTGGCGAGCGCGGCGACGAGCAGGCCGCAGGTGGTGGTCTTGCCATGGCTGCCGCAGACGGCGACGAACCGGCGTTCGGCGACCGCTTCGGCGAGCAGCTCGCCGCGGCGCAAGGTGCGCACGCCGTGGCCTTCGGCGAGCGTGAGGGCGGGATGGCCGGGCTTGACCGCGCTGGAGCGGCCCACGACGGAAGGATGGCGGCCGGCGGCCCAAGGATCGCGCAGGAGCGGCACTTCTCCGTTGGCAAGCTGGAGCTCCATCGGACTGCCGGTCGCGTCGTCCCAACCGGAGACGTCCCAGCCGTCACCTTTGAGATAGAGCGCGAGCGGACCGACGCCCATGCCGCACGCCCCGAGCATCCAGGCGGAACGGCTCATGCGGTGGCGCCGCCGGCGAGGGCGACGGTCTCCGTGGCGAGGGCGTCCCAACGGTTGGCCGCGTCGGCCAGCGCGAGCGCGTCGCGCATGACGGAGAGCGCGGCGTTGTCATGGAGGCGGTCGAAGACGACGACGGCGAGACGGTTCAGCTCCGCCTCCGGCAGGAGGATCGCGGCGCCGGTCCGCTCGCTCTCGCGGGCGTTGGCGGTCTGATGGTCGTCGGCGGCGGAAGGCAGCGGGATGAGGACCGCGGGCGTCCGGCAGGTCGCGAGCTCGGCGAGCGTACCGGCGCCGGCGCGCGCGACGGCGAGGTCGGCGGCGGAATAGGCCGCGGCCATCTGGTGGCAGAACGGCAGGAACTTCACCACCGACTGCGGCGAACGTACCTCGTCCTCGCGGCCGCCGGGACCGGTGAGGCAGAGCACGTGCACGCCGCGCACGGCGAACTCCTCGAGATTATCTTCGACCCAGCGGTTGAGGCGGGTCGCGCCCTGGCTGCCGCCGACGACGAGCACGAGCCGGCCCGAAGGAGGGAGACCGAGCGCGCGGCGCGCGGCCTCGCGGGCCTCCGGGCGGATCTCCGCGCGCACGGGATAGCCGGAATCATGCTGCCGCTCCGCCGCGACGCCCGGCAGGCGCACGCCCGTGGGCAGATGGACCGAAGTCGCGAAACGCGCGATGAGCCGCACGGCTTTTCCGGGACGGCGGTTCGCCTCATGCACCAGCACCGGCACGCCGGCGAGCCGGCACGCGAGCGCGGGACCGAGGCTCATGAAGCCGCCGAAGCAGACGAGGACCGACGGACGGAACTCCCGGAGCAGCCGCCACGAAGACCAGACGGCGCCGAGGAGCGCGGGAAAGAACAGCAGACGGCCGAGCAGGCCCGGACCGAAGCCGCGGCCCTTGCCCGGCACGAAGCTCAGGCGAGGGTAATGCGCGGTCATGCGCGCGTCGACGGCCTTGCGGCTGACGATCAGCCGGCATTCGTGTCCGTCCTCGGTGAGCCGCTGGGCGAGGGCGATGCCGGGCGCGAGATGGCCGCCGGTACCGCCGCAGGCGAGCAGCACGCGGCTCATGCGCGCGCCTCCTTCGGCACGAAGGCCGGTTGGGCCGAGGCGCGGACGCAGTTGAGGATGAGGCCCACCATGCAGGCCATGATCACGAGATTGGTGCCGCCGTAGCTGATGAACGGCAGCGAGATGCCCTTGGTCGGCAGCAGCCCGGTCACGACACCCATGTTGATGAGCGCCTGGAAGACGAGGAAGAGCGTGGCGCCGAGGCAGACGTTGAAACGGTAGAGGTCGGCGGTGTGGCGCATCGCGCGGTAGGCGCACCAGAAGATGCCGAGGTACGCCAGCGCCACGAGCGTGGTGGCGACGAGGCCGTATTCCTCGCCGATGACCGAGAAGACGAAGTCGGTGTGGGCTTCCGGCAGGTAGGCGCGCCCCTGCAGTCCGTTCGCGGCGCCCTTCCCGGTCAGGCCGCCGACGCCGAAGGCCACCATGCCTTCGAAGAGCTGGTAGGCCTCGTCGCCGCGTTTCTCCCACGGCTCGAGGAACGAGGTGAAACGACGCAGGCGGTTGGGCCAGTTGAGGATGAGGATCGTGAAGCCGCCGAGGCCGAGCAGGAACGAGGGGATCACGTAGGCCCAGCGGACGCCGGAGACGAGCATCATGGTGCCGCCGACGGCGCAGCAGAGGAGGATCGTGCCGAGGTCGGGACCGAGCGCGATGAAGCCGGCGATCAGCAGCAGGATGCCGAGGGGCTTCGCGAAGCCTTCGCGGAAGTCGATCCACCCGCGCGGGGTGAAGAGATACGGCGAGCGGGAGCTGAACTGATAGAGCGCGAACTTGTTCGGCAGCGTGTGCCTCTGCATGCGCGCGAGGAAGTCGGCGAGGACGATGACCAGGGCGAGCTTGCCGAGGTCGGACGCCTGCAGGCGGAAGACGCCGAAGTCGATCCAGCGCCAGGAGCCGTTGACGGAGACGCCGATGCCGGGCACGCGCGCGAGGAACATCAGGCCGCACGCGATCCACAGGATGCGCACGCGCCAGGCGCGGGCCTTGTCGAGGTCGAGCCGGTAGAAGGCGAACCCGGCGAGGAAGGCGATCGGGACGTACGCCAGCTGGCGATAGAAGGCGGCGGTGCGATTACTCGCCGAGAGCGAGATGCCCGCGCTGTATTGCACCATCAGGCCGAACAACGCCAAGGTCACCGCGAGCACGAAGATGCCGAGGGCATACCCACCCAGGGCGCCCGGCTCCTCCTGCTTGACCTTGATGACCATGACGTGCGGCGGCGCGACGGCTTACTTCTTGTCCGGAGCGGCGACCGGAGCGGGCGCGCTGCCGGTGAGCGGCACGAGCTTGAGCGGGGCGAAGGTCGGGGCGGGCGCCGGCGCGGCCTTCGGAGCGGCGGTCTTAGGCGCGGCGGACGAAGCGGAAGCCGACGGGATCGTCAGGACCTGGCCGGGCTTGAGCACGGCGTTGAGCGTGAGGCCGTTGGCCTTGACGAGCGCGGTGATGGAGACGTTCTCGCTCCGGGCGACGCTGAAGAGCGAGTCGCCCTTGACGACGGTGCGCTTGCCGCCGGGGCCGACCGGACCGTTCGCGGAGAGTTTGGTCGGCGCCGGGGTCGGCAGACGATCGGAAGGCACGGCGGCCGGAGCTGGCGCGACGGCCGACGGCGCGGACGCGACCGGGCGGGCGCCGCCGGAGAAGGCGGCGGTGTCGCCGGGCTGCTCGAAGCCGCTGGTGCTGCGGCAGCCGTTGACGCCGACGAGGACGGCGATGACGCAGAGGTGCACGAGCACGACGGCGGTGACGGTGATGATGGGACGCATGGGTGGGGTGGGTGTTGGCTGGGTGGGTTTGGTGTGAGAAAATCAGGAACGCTGGGCGAGGGCCGTGGCCGCGCGTTCGAAGACGAGGCCGCGCTCCGCGTAGCCGCGGAACTGGTCGAAGCTGGAGAAGCCCGGGCTGAGCAGGATCACGGCGGGGCCGTGCGCGTCCTTGGCGGCGCCGACGACGGCGTCCTGCAGGGCGGGATAGCAGCGGGCGGACTTGCCGAGCTCGTCGAAGTGGCGCTTGAGCTCCTCGGCGGTCTCGCCGATCAGGTAGGCGGAATCGATGAGCGGGGCGATCCGGCGTACGAACCGGCCGAGGTCCCCGCCCTTCCACTTGCCGCCGCCGATCCAACGGACCGGGACGCTGAACTGCGAGAGCGCGGCTTCGACCGCATGGAAATTGGTGCCCTTGGAGTCGTTCCAGAACTCGACGCCCTTGTTCTCCGCGACCTTGCGGAGGCGGTGCGGCGGGATGCGGAAGAGGCGGGCCGCTTCCTCGAGCTGGCGGAGCGGCAGGCCGCGGGCCTGCCAATATTTCACGAGCAGGGCCCAGTTCTCGCGCTGCGGCCAGCTGTCGAACACCGAACCGGCCGGCACGGTGTCCGTGACTTCGGCGCGGGTGGCCACGAGGGTCTCGGCGGGCAGCTCGATGCCGAAGGCGCGCGCGGCGGCGACGACGGATTCGCCGACGACGAGGATGCCGCCCGGCATCATGCGCTCGATGAGGCGATACTTCGCCCGGAAATAACTCTCTAGCTCGCCGTGACGGTCGAGGTGGTCCTCGTCGAAGTTGGTCCACAGCACCGCCTCAGGCGTGAAGTGACGGAGGTCCTCCGCCTGGAAGGAACTGACCTCGACGACCGCGAGGAAGGAACCGTTGGAGACGGTGCGATGCAGCGAGGTGAGCGGGAGTCCGACGTTGCCGCAGGCGATGGCGTCGAGGCCGGCGCGCTTGAACGCGAAGGAAAGGAACTCGGTGATGGTCGTCTTGCCGTTGGTGCCGGTCACGGCCACGGCCGGACCCGTCCAGAGGAGCGCGCCGAAGTCGAGCTCGGTGAGGCAATGCAGGCCCGCGCGGCGGGCGGCGAGCAGCCACGGGTGCGTCTGCGCGAAGCCGGGGCTGTAGACGAGCAGGTCGTGACGCGCGGCCTCCTCGGGTCCGAACACGCGGTTCTCCCCGCGCTCGTCGTAGATGACCGAGGCGAAACCGCCCGCGGCGAGCGAGTCGGCGACGGAACGGCCGCTGACGCCTTCGCCGAAGACGGCGGCGGGCCGGGCGAGCCGGCGGCGGAGGGACTCGGGGAACTCGCTCATCGCAGCTTGAGGGAGAGCAGGCCGAGCAGGCCGCAGAGGAGCGAGAGGATCCAGAAGCGCGCCACGACCTTCGTGGCGGGCCAGCCCTTTTTCTGGAAGTGGTGATGGATGGGCGTCATCAGGAACAGCCGCTTGCCGCCCGTGCGCTTGAAGTAGGCGACCTGCAGGATGACCGAGACGGCTTCGACGACGAACACGCCGCCGACGATGGCGAGCAGGAAGGGCTGACGCATCAGGCACGCGACCGCGCCGAGCGCGCCGCCGAGGCCGAGCGCGCCGACGTCGCCCATGTAGATCTCCGCCGGCGCCGCGTTGTGCCAGAGGAACACGAGGCTGCCCCCGAAGAGCGCCGCGCAGAAGACCGCGAGCTCGCCGGCGCCCGTGACGTGGCGGATGCGCAGGTAGGAGGCGAATTCCGCGTGGCCGGCGAGGTAAGCCACCACGCCGAGGATCGCCGTCGTGATGAGCACGCACCCGATGGCGAGGCCGTCGAGGCCGTCGGTGAGGTTCACGGCGTTCGAGCAGCCGACGCAGACGAGGACGAAGAACGCGCCCGCGACGGTGAGGCAGGCGGCGAGCGGCCAGCCGAGCGAGCCGGCGGACCACAGCGGCTCCTTCAGGACGGGCAGCCAGACCTCGGCGAGGCCGGTGCGGTAAGACGGGTCGAGCAGCACGATGCCGAAGGCGGTGAGCGCCACGAAGCCCTGGCCCGCGAGCTTGAAGCGGGCGGAGATGCCGTCGGAGCTGCCGTGACGGACCTTGAGCCAGTCGTCGTAGAGTCCGACGAGGCCCATGCCGACGAGGCACCAGAGCGAGGCGAAGACGAGGACGCCCGGACGCGCCCACAGGAGCACGGCAGGGATGGTCGCGGCGGCGATGATCAGCCCGCCCATGGTCGGCACCTTGCCGCCTTCCTTGGCGAGATCACCCATGAGGGCCTTGGAACGTTCGGGCTGACGCAGGCGCGCGAGCACGCCGATCAGCCGTCCGGAGAAGAGCATGCCCAGCAGCAGGGCCGTGACGCCGGCGAGGATCGCGCGGACGGTGATGTAGTCGAAGAGGCGGAAAGGCCCCCAGGCGTGGACGAGTTCGCTGAGACGGTAAAGCATCCTAGTGGAAGGTGAGCGCGGCGCGCAGGTTCGGAGGCAGGCAACGTTCGAGCGCGAACGAGCGGCTGCCCTTGAGGAAGACATGGCCGCGATGGGCGGCCACGCGGGCGGCGGCCTCCTCGATCGTGGCGGCGACGAAGCCCGCCTCCGGGTGCGCGACTCCCTGCAGGAACGCCGCCGCATCGCCGCCGAAGACGACCACGCGGTCGTCCGGACGGAGAGGTAGCTGCGCGCCGCAGTCGCGGTGGAGTCGCGCGGAGGTGGGGCCGAGCTCGGCCATGCCGCCGAGCACGAAAAGACGAGGTTCCGCCGAAGCCCGGCTGCGGCGATCGAAGGCCTGCGCGGCGTCGAGCAGCGAAGCCGGGCTGGAATTGTAGCAATCGACGGTGAAGGTGCGCGCGCCGTCGACGTGCACGCTGCCGCGACCGGCCGGCGGCGCCCAGGCCGCGAGCGCGGCGGCGAGTTCGGCGGAGGTGCGGCCGGCGAGCTGCGCGGCGACGACGGCGAGCGCGGCATTGCGCGCGAGGCCGTCGGAGAGCGGGCCGAGCGGGAAGGTCTCGCCATCGAGCACGAGCGTGCGTCCGCCGTCGGCGGCGACGCCGAAGGCAGCGCGGACGAGACGCGCGGGCGCGACCGCCGGCAGCGGCTCATCACCGAAGGCCACCGCGACCGAGCGGTCCGCGTGGGCGGCGAAATCCGGCCAGGCGAGCAAGGCCGCGGGCAGCACGGCCTGACCGCCGGGAGCGAGGGCGCCGACGAGCGAAGCCTTCTCGCGGGCGATGCCGGCGAGCGAACCGACGCCTTCAAGGTGGACGGGCGCGACGGCGGTGATGATCGCGATATCGGGGCGGACGACTTCCGCCGAGACGCCGAGTTCGCCGGGCAGGCTCATGCCCGCCTCGATCACCGCGTAACGGTGGCGGGCCGGGTCGGCGCGTAGCAGCATCAGCGGGACGCCGATGGTGTTGTTGAGGTTGGCTTCGGTCGCGAAGGCTTCGGCGCCGAGCAACGCGGCGAGGAGCTCCTTGGTCGAGGTCTTGCCGACGCTGCCGGTGATGCCGATGACGACGCCGGGGAAAGCCGCGCGGGCGCGGGCCGCGACGCGGCGCAACGCGGCGAGCGGATCGGCGACGACGAGCTGCGGGAGAGGGTCGGCGACGGGACGGCCGACCAAGGCGCCGGCGGCGCCCGCGGCGCGGGCGGCGGCGAGGAAATCATGGCCATCGCGACGCTCGGTGCGCACGGCGACGAACATCTCTCCTGCGCGCAGGGCGCGGGTGTCGATGCCGAAACCGGCGACCGGTCCGGCGGGCGCGGCGGTCCAGCGTCCGTCCGCGCAGGCGGCGAGGTCGGCCGCGGCGTAAGCGGGGCTCATGCGGAGACGCCCCTCCGGAGCTCGAGGATCTCGCGGACGACCTGACGGTCGTCGAACGGGACCACGGTGTCGGCGAATTCCTGGGTCGTCTCGTGGCCCTTGCCCGCGATCACGACGCAATCGCCGGCCTTCGCGGCGGCGAGCGCGCGGCCGATGGCGTCGCGGCGGTCGGCGACGAATTCGACGGTCGGCAGCGGGCCGAGTCCTTCGCGCATATCGGCGAAGATGCGGTCGAGCGGCTCCTTGCGCGGATTATCGGCGGTCGCCCAGGAGAGGTGCGCGAGGTCGGCGACGGCCTGGGTCATCGCGGGGCGCTTGCCGCGGTCGCGATCGCCGCCGCAACCGAAGACGCAGAGCACGCGGCCGGGCGTGATGTCGCGGAGCATGCGCAGGGCGTTGCGGAGCGCATCGTCGGTGTGCGCGTAGTCGACGAAGACGGGGAAAGCCTGGCCGGCTTCGACGCGCTCCATGCGGCCGGCGACGCCGGGGAAGGCGGCCAGCGCCGACGCGAGGGCGAGCGGGTCGCGGCCGAGCGCGGCGGCCATCGCGAGGGCGCAGAGGACGTTGGAGACGTTGTAGTCGCCCGGGAGGGTCGACTTGAAGACCGCGGCGCGGCCCGCGTGGCGGACGGTGAAGACCGCGCCACCGGTATCGAGGGCGAGGTCCGTCGCGCGGACGTCGGCGTCGGCCGAGAGACCGAAGGTGAGCACCGCGCCGCGGCGCCGGCAGGCCTCGGCGAGCACGCGGCCGGACGGGTCGTCGACGTTGATCACGCAGACGTCCGGCACGGCGCCGTTGCGGCCGTCGAAGAGCATCGTCTTGACGTCGAGGTAGGCGGCGAGGTCGCCGTGGTAGTCGACGTGGTCGCGGGTGAGGTTCGTGAAGGCCGCGACCTCGAAGCGGAAACCATGGACGCGTTCCTGGTGGAGCGCGTGGGAGCTCACCTCGAGGCAGGCGCCGGCGCAGCCCGCGTCGGCCATCTGGCGGAAGAAGGCGGCGAGGTCGGCCGAATCGGGCGTCGTCTTATAAGAAGGGATGGTGCGCCGGCCGAGGTGGTAGCGGACCGTGCCGACGAGGCCCCACTGCGAACCGTCGTCCTGGAGCAGATGGCGCAGCAGCGTCGAGACCGTGGTCTTGCCGTTGGTGCCCGTCACGCCGACGAGGCGCAAGGCCTCCTCAGGACGGCCGTAGAAACGGCGGGCGATCTCGGCGAGCATCCGGCGCGGGTCGGCGACCTGGGCGGCGGCGACGGCGGGCAGGCCGGCGACCGGCTCACCCGAGATGATCGCGGCGGCGCCGCGGGCGATCACGTCGTCGAGGAAGGCGTGACCGTTGGAGCGCAGGCCCGGGAGGGCGAAGAAGAGCGCGCCCGGGATCACGCGGCGGCTGTCCGTCACGATCGTGGTCACGCGCACCGAACCGTCGCCCGTCCGGCCGAGCACGGGCAGCCCTTGGAGCAGCGCGTTGAAGGTCGGACGTTCCATCGAGGCGGGCATCATCGCGGGCGGAGGCGTCATCGGCCGAGGTCGGCCACGGGGCCGCGCGGGAGGGTGGAGACGGGCGGGAGGTCGAGCCAGCGGATGCACTTCTCGGCGACCTCGCGGAAGATCGGCGCGGAGACCTTGCCGCCGTAGCCGACGCCTTCGCCCTGCGGCTCGTCGATGATCACGGTGATGGCCAGCTTCGGGTCGCCGACGGGGAAGAAGCCCGCGAACGAGGCGACGTGGTGGGCGGAGGAATAGCGGCCGTTGACGATCTTCTGCGTCGTGCCCGTCTTGCCGGCGACCTCGTAGCCCGGGATGTCGGCGATCGGGGCGGTGCCGCCCTTGCCGCAGACGGCGCGCAGGAGCGTGGCGAGCTGCGTGGCGGTCGCGGGCGAGACCGCGCGGCCGCGCGAGCGCGGGGCGTAGTCGAGCACGGTGGCCTTGGTCTTCGGATCCTCGACGCGGAGCACCAGCTGCGGCTGCATCAGCAGGCCGTCGGCGGCGACGACCGACATCGCCATGTGCATCTGCATCGCGGTGACGCTGACGGAGTGGCCCATCGGGACGCGGGAGATCGTGAGCCCGTCCCAACGCTTGGGCGGGATGAGCAGGCCGGGCACCTCGGCGCCGGTGATCAGGCCCGTCGGGGCGCCGAAGCCGAACGACTTGATGAGGCCGAAGAAGCGGTCCTCGCCCAAGCGTTCGGCGTACTGCATGCCGACCTGGACCGTGCCGCGGTTCGAGGACTCGCGGACGATCTGGCGGATGTCGGCGGAACCGATGGCGTGCGAGTCGGCCGGGAGCGAGACCATGCGGCCGCGGTAGGGGACGCTCGTCGCGCCGCAGTCGTAGACGGAGTTCGGCGTGATCAGGCGTTCTTCGAGCGCGCCGGCGACGGCGACGATCTTGAACACCGAGCCCGGCTCATAGACGTCGGAGACCGCGCGGTTGCGCTGGCTGTCCATCGGCGCGGCCTGCGGGTCGAAGAAACGGTTCAGGTCGAAGGTCGGCCAGTTCGCGAGGCCGAGGATGCGGCCGGTACGCGGCTCGCTGACGATGATGACCGCGCCTTTGGGATTGTAGCGGGCCGCGGCGGCGGCGAGCGCCTCCTCGCAGGTCTTCTGGATGAGGCCGTTGATCGTGAGCACGACGGTGCTGCCGTCGACCGGGGAGACCTCGCGCAGGCGGATGCTCGTGAGCTCGCGGTGGCGGCCGTCGCGTTCGGATTCGATCCAACCCTTCTGGCCTTCGAGGAGCGAGTTCATCACGCTCTCGATGCCGGCGGCGGGGACGCCCTCCTTGTTGACGTAACCGAGCACGTGCGCGGCGAGCTGGCCCTTGGGGTAGCTGCGGCGGTATTTCAGTTCGGCGCGGAGCGCCTTGATGCCGAGCGCCCTGACGCGCTTGACCACGTCCTCGCCGGCCTCGCGCGCGAGCACGGTCCAGCGGATGACATGCTCCTCGCCGGCGGAATCGGTGCGGACGGTGGTGTCGAAGGCCTGGCGGACCTTCAGGGCGGGCAGGCCGAGCGCGACCGCGACCTCGGCCGCGCGTTCGCGGTCGGCCTTGGTGAGCACGTCGGGGTCCACACCGATGTCCCAGACGTCCTCGGACAGCGCGAGCAGGTTGTCCTGCGCGTCACGGATGTCACCGCGGCGGCACGGCTTCTCCTGGAGCACGCGACGGGCCTGCAAGGCCTCCGCGCGCAGACGAGGGGCGTCGACCCAATGCAACCAGACCAGCCGTGTGACCACGGCCAGGAAGCAGAAGGGGACGACCCATGCCAGCAAACGGTAGCGCGTTCGCCTGGCGTGGGGCAGGCTCATCGCGCGCCGGGTCCTCCCTGCCCTCCCGAACCGAGGAAGGCGATTTCGCGGGCCGTCATCCGGGGGCTCGCGGAGAAAAGGGTGACCGGGGACGCGGCCGAAGGGTTGATACGGATCCAGACGACCTGCTCGGGCACCGGCGGCTTGAGGGCGTCGCCGATGCGCTGCTGCAGGTAGAGGATGTCGACGGTCTGCTGGGCTTGCCGGCGGGCGCTGTCGTACTCCTTCTTAGATAGGGTGGTGTCGCGTTCGAGGCGCTGGATGCGGCTGCCGATCGTGTCGGCCTCGACGCGCAGGCGCATGATGTTGATCGTGCCCACGGCGAAGGCCGCCACGGTGGCGAGGAGGCAGGCCCAGGTGAGGAGGCGCGGGCTCATGCGGCGAGGCGGCGCACGGCGCGGAGGCGCGCCGAGCGGCTGCGGGGGTTGCGGAGCTGTTCGTCCTCGGAAGGCTGGACGGCCTTGCGGGTGAGGAGGTCGGCCTGCTTGACGCGGTCGTCCTGGTTGCGGGCGTCGTCGCGGTCGACGGGGCGGCCGGCGACCTCGTTCATGTAGCGCTTCACCATCCGGTCCTCGAGGGAATGGAAGGAGATGACGGCGAGCACGCCGCCGGCGTTGAGCTTGCCGAAGGCGAGCGGGAGGGCGTCGGCCAGGGCACCGAGCTCGTCGTTGACCGCGATGCGGACGCCTTGGAAGGTGCGGGTGGCCGGGTGCGGGCCGCGGGGGCCGGGCGCGGGGGGCGCGGCTTCGGCGACGAGTTCGGCGAAGCTGGCGGTGCGGGCGAGGCGGCCGGTGCCGCGGGCGGCGACGATCGCGTTGACGACGCGGAACCAGCGGGGCTCCTCGCCGTAGTCGCGGACGGCGCGTTCGAGTTCGGCGCGGTCGCCGCGCTCGAGGAACTCGGCGGCGCTGCGGCCGACGCGCGTGTCCATGCGCATGTCGTTCGGCGCGTCGAAGCGGAAGGAGAAACCGCGTTCCGG
This sequence comes from Opitutales bacterium, assembly GCA_964202105.1. Classification (GTDB taxonomy): domain Bacteria; phylum Verrucomicrobiota; class Verrucomicrobiia; order Opitutales; family UBA953; genus UBA953. Next base: position 17,603 of record CAXNHL010000001.1, read on the forward strand.
GACATCCAACTGGTACGAGGACACCCCAATGTCCATCAGAACACCGTCGAATCGCCCCGGGACGCGGTCAAGGTGGCGGAAATTTTCGGAATGGAAACGCAGGCGGCCGGCATGGGCGGCGAGCAGCGCGGCGGAACGTTCGCCGGCCGCGGGATCGCGGTCCATCGCGTCGACCGAGCAGCCCGGCGCCCGCGCGAGGATCGCCGCGGTATGGCCGCCGCCGCCGAAGGTGCAGTCCAGGTAGGCGCGCCCGTCCAGCGGAGCGAGGAGCGTCAGGCACTCCTCGAGCAGGACTGGGACGTGGCTGGTCATGCGGCGGTCTGTGAATAAGGTGTGAGCAGTGTAAGTAACTTCCGGATACGCATCACAGGCCGAGCTCGCGCAGGGCGCGGAGGATCTCCTTGGCGTACTCGGAATCGCGGTCGGCCTTGGGCGGCGTCGGCGAGACGAGCTGGAACGTGGTGAAGGCGCCGCGGAAGATCACTTCGCGCTCGAGGCGCGCTTCCTTGACGATGTGGTCGTTGAGCGTGATGCGGCCGGCCTTGTCGCACGTGACCTGGATGCTGTTCGCGCCGAGCAGGCTGAGCGCGTCCATCTTCACCGGATCGCTGACGGTCACCTGCAGCGCGGCGTCGTGGATGCGCGCGGCCATCGACGGCGGGAACACCACGATCGCGGCGACCGCGGGGTGATACATCGCGAGGAAGGTGGATTCCGCGTCAAAACGCCAGGCCGCCGGGATGGTGACACGGTTCTTCTCATCCAACTTTCCGTTGTGGATGCCGGTGAAGAGACCGTTGTTGGCGCCAATAGACATTGCGTATGGGGGAGTTCCCCCAGTTCACCCACTTTTCCCCACGACTCCCCACTGGTCAAGAATTTAGCCCCCGATCCCGCCATTTTCTTGTTCACAGCGCGGCCAGGGTGTTTAAACGACTGATTTCAGTCTTAATTATACACAAGTGACTCTATTTCAATGTTTTGTGTATTTTATTGGCCGAAATCAGCTTTTCGCCACTTCCGGCCCCCCTGCCCGGCCGCCCCTGGGCGATCCGGCCGCGCCGGTCCAGGACCGGGCTTGTAATGACATTTACACTACGATTTCGGCCGACGCGGGGCCGCGAGGCGAGGGCGAAACTGTTTGCCAACGGCCGCCGGCTGTGTTTTGTGTCCAACCACTCAACCACGTCCTTTGCACATGAAAACCGCCCTCGCCCTCCTCGCCGCCCTCGTCCTCGCCGGATGCTCCACCCAGATCGGCGTGGACAACTCCCAGAACCGCGAAGCTTCCTACTCCAACGTCACCGGCGTGCTGACCACCCGCTACACCTCCGACACCGAGGCCGTCTTCAACGCCGTCAAGCGCACCATTGACGCCATGCCCGGCACCCTCCGCACCGGCGAGACCGACGACCGCGGCGCCAACAAGGAGCTCAACAGCGTCATCGTCTACGCCCGCACCATCGGTGACCTGGAGATCAAGATCACCATCGAGAAGGCCGAGGACGAACAGACCAAGGCCGTCTTCACCCAGGTGAAGGTCAAGTATGGCGCCTTCGGCAACCTGCCGGAGAGCCAGCAGCTGGTCTCTAAGATCACCTCCAACCTGCGCTAAGCGCCGGGGCGGAACCGCCAAACGGACGCCGCCCAGCCACCCGGCTCGGCGGCGTTCATTTTTTAACACCTTCACCACATGGGCAACATCCACGGACACAGCTTCCGCATCACCACCTTCGGCGAGAGCCATGGCCCCGCCCTCGGCGTCGTCATCGACGGCTGCCCGCCTCGCGTGCCCTTCGACGCGGCCTTCCTGCGCAGCGAGCTCGACCGCCGCCGCCCGGGCCAGAGCGCCCTCACGACCCAGCGCAAGGAAGCCGACGCGCCCGAGGTGCTCTCCGGCGTCTCGCCCGACGGCCTCACCCTCGGCTCGCCCATCGCCATCGTGATCCGCAACGGCGACCAGCGCCCGCAGGCCTACGCCGAGATGAAGGCGGCCTACCGTCCTTCCCACGCCGACTACACCTACGACGCCAAGTATGGCATCCGCGCCGTCGAAGGCGGCGGCCGTTCCTCCGCCCGCGAGACCGCGGCGCGCGTCGCCGCCGGCGCCGTCGCCAAGACGGTGCTCAAGCACGCCTGCGGCGCCCGCATCATCGCGTGGGTCGAAAGCGTCGGCGACATCCGCATGCCCGCCGCGCCCAAGGCGCCCACGCTGAAGCAGGTCGAGGCCACGCCCACGCGCTGCCCCCACCCCGCCACCGCCGCGAAGATCGACGCGCTCATCCGTGAGGCGCGCGCCGACGGCGATTCCGTCGGCGGCGTGATCTGCTGCGTCATCGAGAACCTGCCGGCCGGACTCGGCTCGCCGGTCTTCGACCGTTTCGAGGCCGACCTCGCCAAGGCCATGCTCTCCCTGCCCGCCACCAAGGGTTTCGAGATCGGCAGCGGCTTCGCCGGCACGGTCCTGCGCGGCAGCGCGCATAATGACGTGTTCGTCCGCAAGGGCGGCCGCATCCGCACCGCGACCAACCGCTCCGGCGGCACGCAGGGCGGCATCACCAACGGCGAAGACGTCGTCTTCCGCATCGCCTTCAAGCCCACCGCGACCGTGCTCAAGCCGCAGAAGACCGTCCGTCCCGACGGCCGCGCCACCGAGCTCAGCGCCAAGGGTCGCCACGATCCGTGCGTCCTCCCGCGCGCCGTGCCCATCGTCGAAGCCATGGCGGCCCTGGTCGCCGTCGATCACTGGATCCGCGACCGCGGACAGAACGCTCCCTTCGGCCGCTGCGGACGCAAGGCATGACGCCCCTCGTCATCATCCTCGGGCCCTCGGGCGCCGGCCGCGCCGACGTGGTGAAAGAACTCGTCGCCCACGCCTGGCCCGAAGGCCGCAAGGTGCGCGTCCTCCGCGAAGTCCGCGAAGGCGGCGTCGCGCCGGACGCCTGGGAATTCAAGGACGGCCACGCGATCGTGCCCGCGCCCGGCGACGAAGACGCCGCCATCCTCGTGACGCACGGCGCGCTCCACGTCATCGACCAGATGGAGGCCCTGCACCGTACGGTCCGCCCGATGCAGCCCGACGCCGTCTGGCGCGTGGCCCGCATCCTCACGGTCGTCGACTGCCCGCTCACGATGAAGCACAAGGCCGTCGAGGAATGGTACCGCCCCTGCGTGCACTTCTCCGACGCGGTCGTCATCAACCGACGCTGGGAAGTCCCGGGCCAGTGGGTCAGCAAATTCCTCGAGCCCTACGAGAAGGAGTTCTATCCCTGCCTCTTCTTCAACCTCACCAAGGTCGGCGCCATCAGCAACCCGCCGGCCGTCATCGACGGCGAGCCGCTCCGTCTCTCGCACATCTTCGACGACATCGACGCGGTCGACGAGATGGAGTTCGACGAGGACAACCTCCCGGACGAACCGTTCGACCTCATCCGCCAGGTCGACAGATACTTCGCGCGCGACGAACTCGGCCGCCGCAACATCCTCGTGCCGGAGATCGGCGAGATCCTCCGCCAGGAGGGCCGCGCCTGACCCGGACCATGCGGCCGCTGCTCGCCACCTACGCCTGGCTGCTGGCCCGCCTCCCCGAGGCCTTCGCGCGGGCGAACGCGGCGCTGCTCGGCGAGCTGCTCTGGCTGATCCGCGGCAAGGTGATCCGCCGCAACCTGACGCGGGCCTTCCCGGAAAAGGACGCCGCCTGGGTCCGCCGCATCGGCCGCATCTCCTGCCGACGCACGACCGAGATGGCCCTCTTCTCCCTCGTCTCACCGATGCTCTCCGACGCGGAGCTGCGCGACCGCATCCAGGTCGACGACAGCGTGACGAGCGCCGAACACGGCCTGGCGCCCAAGGGCGCCGGCACGGTGCTGTTCGTCCCCCATTTCGCGCTGATGGAGATGATGACCGTGACGCCGCTCATCCGCCCCGAGCTCGCGAAACGCGATTGGGCCGTGATCTACCGTCCGCTCGACCAGCCGGTCGCCGAACGCTGGGTGCGCGAGAGCCGCGAGCGTTTCGGCATGAAACTCGTCTCGCGCCGCGAAGGCTTCGGACGCCTGATGCAGACCGTGCGCAACGGCCACATCGCGGCCGTGCTCTTCGACCAGACCACGCAGACGGGCTCGCTCTGGCGCTTCATGGGCTCGCCCTGCGCCGTCACGGAACTCCCCGGCATCATCGCCCAGCGCTTCAAGTGCGCCGCCCGCATCTTCTGGGCCGAACGCACCGGCTTCTGGCGCTGCCGCCTCCGCATGGAGGCGCTCCAGGCCACCGATTCCATCGGGCTCACCATCGAATCCAACGCCTGGCTCGAACGCCAGCTGCGCTCCGGCGACGACGTCTGCGCGAACTGGCTCTGGGCCCATGACCGATGGAAGCACGGCGAGGCCGACTTCCGTCCGCTGGGCGGCTGAGCCTTACTGCTTCACGGGAGCGCCGGGAGCTTCGCCCTCCGGCGGCTTGCGGCGCTTCGGCGCGCCGGGCGGTCCGGGCGGTCCGTCCTTCGGCTCGCCGCCCTTCGGCCGCTCCTTCGCGATCTCGGGTCCGTATTTCTCGGCGAGCTGGCGGATGAATTCGAGGCGCTGTTCGGTCGTGAGCGCCTGGATGCGCGCCCGCTCGGCCTTGGCCTCGTCCTTGCTGAGGCGCTTGAAATGGTGCTCGAGCACGCGCGAGCCGTAGCCGCCGCGTTCGCGCATGTCCTTCATGATCTTATGGCGCTCCTCGGGCGTGGCGGATTCGTAACGGACGAGGCTGGCCACGAATTCGCGACGCGATTCCGGCGACATGCGCTCGATCTTCTCGATGGCCGAACGCATGCGCTGCAGGCGCTCCGGGGAGAGTTCGAGGATCTTGCGGATGGTCTGGATCTCTTCGACGGTCGGGTCGCCTTCGGACGGACGCGGACCGGGCGTCTGGGCGGAGACGGCGACGGCTCCGAGGAGGAGCAGCAGGCGGAGGAAGGCGCGGGCCATGGTCAGGAGCCGGCGGCGACGAAGGTTTCCACGACGGTCGGGCGCTCCGTCACCGGCGCGAGCAACGAAAGGTCGTCCGCGGCGCCGAAGAGATCGGTGAGCTGGGTGGACTCGTCGCGGGCGACGAGGGCGAAGGTCTGGCGGTTCAGGGCCTCCTCCGAAGTGGCGGGCAGCGTGAGCAGCGCGACGAAGACGGCGGCCGAGGCGGCGAGGGCGGAGCTCCAGCGGATGATGGTCCGGCGACGGCGCTCGGCGCGGACGGCCCCGACGACGCGGTCCGCGAACCCGGCGACGGCCACGGCGCGGCCGCGACGGAGCGTCGCGGTGAGCTCCTGGTCGAAAGGCGTCTGTTCCGGGTTATCCATGGCTGGTTACACCCATATAACACCGGGTGCGGGGGGAAGTTGCGGGGTTCATTCTTGGGCGTAAAAATCTTTGAGAAGTTCGCGCAGGCGGGCGCGGGCGCGGTGGATCCAGGTCTTCACGGAGGAGACCGGGGCGTCCATGATCTCGGCGATCTCCTCGTAGGGGAGCTCCTGCTGCACGACGAGCAGGATGGCCGTACGCTGCTCGGGGGGGAGCTGGAGGATGGCGCGCTGGAAAGCTTCGTCGAGTTCGGCGACCCGCCGGACCGACCCCTGGGACTGGTCGCCGGGCTCAGCCGCGAACTCCAGGGCGGTGGTGGGCTTGCGGCCGCGCCGCCGCCACTCGTTGAGGACGAGATTGCGGGCGATGTGGATCAGGTAGGTGCTCAGCTTGGCCTCGGGACGCCAGCGGGACGCCGCCCGATGCAGCCGGATGAAGACCTCCATGGCCAGCTCTTCGGCCGTCGCCTGCGAACCGACCTCACCCCGCAGGTAACCGACGAGCCGGGCATGGTGCCGGTGCACGAGCAGGCGCAGGGCGTCGTCGTCACCGGCGGCGACCAGGCCCATCAGGCGCTTGTCGTCTTCGTCGTCGGGGAGCAGCGGCTCTTCCTGGGACATCTGAGTGGAACTCCGGAAGGAAGGAGGAGTTACGCCGACCGGGGGCGCAGGGCGAAGGCCCGTAGCGTCCGCAGCAGGAACTGCTCGAAGGCGGCGAGCACCTGATAGTTCAGCTCCATACGCCGGCGGGCGTCCTCGAGATGGCCGACGGCCTCGGCGACCTGGCCGGCGCAGCCGGGGTTGGCGCGGCCGACGAGGCGGAGTTTTTCCTCGACCGAGACGAGCATGCGGGCGCGGACGCCGCGGCGGACGGACTCCTCGTAGGCGAGCTCGGCGTCATCCTCGTCTTCGTCGGTGGGGGGCGGGGGCGGCGCGGCCTCCAGGGCCTCCTCGACGAAGAGCTCGAGCAACACCTCGAAGCGGGCGCACAGCGCGTAGAGCGGGATGAAGACCTCGGAGACGCGCGCCTGGGGCGAGGCCGGGCCTTTCACCATGCGCGTGAGCAGGCGCTCCATCTCGCGCAGCCAATCCTGCCAGGAAGGGTCGGCGATCACCGGCGCCTCGCCACCCACGTGGAAGCGCAGGCAGCGGCTGAGGATCGTCGGCAGCACGCGATAATAGTGCGTCGTCTGGAGGATGATGAGCGTGCCGGGCGGCGGCTCCTCGAGCGTCTTGAGGAACGCGTTGGCCGATTCGGAGAGGAACCGGTCGGGCTCGTTGACGATGACGACGCGACGCGGCGTGAGGGACGAGAGGCGCAGCGCCGCGACGACTTCGAGGGTGTTCTCGATGACGATACGGCGCGATTTCTTGGCCGGCCGCAGGACGCGGCAGTCGGAGTGCGCCAGCGGGTCGGCCTCGCCCAGATGCATGGCCGCGAGCTGTTCGGCCGCGCGGGCGAGCACGGCGCCGTCGTTGCCCGTCAGCAGCACCGCGTGCGGCATGCGGCCCTCGGCGCGGGCGCGGGCCAGCACCTTGAGCACCGGCAGCTCGAGGACGTCAGCGGAAGCGGCGGACGACTTCATGCCAGATCTCCTCCTCGATGGCTTCGGGCGGACGCGCGGCGTCCACGACGAAGAAACGCCCGGCCTCCTCGCGGGCGAGCGTGTGATAAAGTTCGCGGACGCGCCGATGGAAAGCGTCGCCGAGGAGTTCGAAACGGTCCGCCTGGCCTTGGTCCCGCACGGCGGCGCGGCCGAGGCCGCGGCCCGGATCGAGGTCGAGCAGGATGGTCAGGTCGGGGCGCACGGGACCGCAGGCGAGGCGGTTGGCACCTTCGATCAAGGCCCGGTCCAGGCCGCGGCCGCCGGCCTGGTAGGCGACGGTCGAATCGATGAAACGGTCGCAGATCACGACCTGTCCGGCGGCGAGGGCCGGGGCGATGACGTCGGCGACGAGCTGGGCCCGGCAAGAGGCGAAGAGCAGCGCCTCGGCGGCCGGCGCCAGCGAGGTGCCCGGCTGCTTGAGCACGTCGCGCATGCGTTCGCCGTAAGGCGTGCCACCCGGCTCGCGCAATCCGAGCACGGTCGCGCCGTCCGCGCGGAGACGCTCCGCGAGGCGGGCGAGCTGCGTGGATTTGCCCGCGCCCTCCCCTCCTTCGAACGTGATGAATCTGCCCGCGATCGGCATCCGCCCAAGATGCCCTCCGTCGCCTTCAAAGCGAGCGAGGAATGGCGGGCACGCAAAAGGCCCGGCGTTCGCCGGGCCTTTCACCGAGGAGACGCGCGCGGCGCTCAGCTCGTGGGCGTGGGGTTGACCTGCTTCTGTTCGACGGAACGGTTCACGTTGTCCGAGATCTTCTTCAAGTTGTCGTCCATCGTGGTGCCGCCGCCGCCGTTGCTGTTGGAAAGCGGAGCGCCCGGGGCGCCGACCTTGCTCTCGGCCAACTTCTGTTCGGTGTCGGGGCTGTCGGTGATGACCTGGCCGAGGGACTTCGCCGGCTCGGTCGCGCCGTTCGGGAAGATGGCCTGACGGGAAGGGGCGGTCTGCGCCATGGCGTTGATGGTCGCGGCGACTTCGGCGGGCAGCGAGGAAACGGCGGCGAGGATGGCGGAGAGCTCGGCGAGTTCTTCGGCCGGAATCGGGTAGACGAGCACCTTGATCGGCGCCAGGGCGGCGGCGGCGGCACCGGCCGGAGCCGCGGCGGCGGAGCGGGCGACGCTGTTGATCAGCGCGGCAGACGGCACGGAGCTGGCGGTCTGCATGCCGGGGTCGACGGCGACGGGGCCGACGTTGGCGCTGTAGACGGTGGTCTCGACGGAACCGCGGACGCAAGAGACGACGATCTTGCCGATGCCGTCCGGACCGACGCGGTATTCGACGGAGAAGACGGTGCCGCGGATGCGCACGAGGCCGGCGGGCGTCTTGACGGAGAAGGTGGAGAGAGCGTTGAGCTTGCGGACCTCACCGATGACCTTGCCGCGCGGGACTTCGACTTCGGTCACGGACGGGCTCGGGTCTTTTTCGATCTGGCGATAAGGATCGGTGATGCCGGCCGAGGGTACCTGACGGAAAGTGCGCAGTTCGAGCAGGGTGCTGGGCGTGAGCACGAGCGAAGCGCCGTTCGAGAAGACCAGTTCGGCGGTGGAATCGACGCCGGTCTCGACGCGGGAGCCTTCTTGGAAGACCGCGCCGGACTCGAGCGGCTTACGCTGCGACTTGGCGTCGATGAGGGTGGCGGTGCCGGTGACCTTGCCGACCTGCACCTTGCCGGACTGCAGCGCGGCGGAAGAGACGAGCGGGAGGAGCGCAAAAGCGACCATTCCCAGGTACTTGAAAAAGGAAATCATGGGGGGACTGCGGGGAACCACTAAACTAAGGCCGCCCCCCACGGAGGCAACCCCTTTAAAACAAAAAGACCCCCAGAAACGGGGGTCTTTGTTCACAGTCAGAACGGTCAGATTCAGGCCGTGACGTACTTCTCGAGACGGCGCTGGACGGCGATGGCCGAGAGCTGGGCGTACTTCGGAAGGCCCTGATCGTAAGGAAGTTGCATTTCTCCCTGGATGAGCGGGAGGGCGTAGCGCACGAAGTCCGGGTGAATGGACATCTTGTCTTCGCCGATCCACTTCTCCGGGAAAACCTTCACGCCGTTGGCGATCTGGTCGAGCGGGGCGAGCATGGTCTGGACGGCGTAAGCCTCCTTCTCGGAGCGGGTCAGGATCACCATCTTGCCGGACTCGCCTTCGAGGGCGGCCTTGACGGCGGCGCCGCCGCAGAGTTCGGCTTCATCGACGTCGGTCTTCGAAGCGTTGTGCGAAGCGGCGCGCTGGGTGATGCCGAGCTTGGAGGAGCGGGCCTTGACGCCGTCGAAGCGGGATTCGACGAGCGTGCGCAGGTATTCGCCGGCACCGCCGAGGACGGCGTGACCGAAAGCGTCGGTGCTCGAGGTGTCGGCTCCGAGGTAGTTACCGGTGGCGTCCTGGACGCCTTCGGAGACGACGACGAAGCAGTGACCGTTGCTCTTGAGGACTTCTTCGACGCGGCGGATGAAGGCGTCGGCGTTGAAGGCGACTTCCGGCAGCAGCACGATGTGCGGGGCGGAGCAGGAGTAGTGGGTGTTCTTGACGGCCTTGTCGTCGTTCTTGTCGCGGCGCTGGGCCAGGACGGAAGAAGCGGCGAGCCAGCCGGCGTTGCGGCCCATGACTTCGAGGATCGAGACGAAGTCGTTCTGGCCCATGGCGGCGTTGTCGAGAGCGGTCTCGCGGATGGTCACGCCGATGTGCTTGGCGACGGAGCCGTAGCCGGGGCAGTGGTCGGTGAGAGGCAGGTCGTTGTCGATCGTCTTGGGCACGCCGACGACGCGGAGTTCGTAGCCGCGCTCCTTGGCGAGGGCGTCGATCTTGGCGGCGGTGTCCTGGGAGTCGTTGCCGCCGATGTAGTGGAAGTAACGGATGTTGTGGGCTTCGAACACCTGGAGGATGCGGTCGAAGTCTTCGGCCTTCTTCACCTTGTAGCGGCAGGTGCCGAGGGCGGCGCCGGGAGTGTGGCGGAGGGCGCGGAGGGTCTGCTGGGATTCGGCCGCGAGGTCGACGAGCTGCTCATGGAGCACGCCCTGGATGCCGTTGAGGCCGCCATAGATTTCGACGATCTCGTCCTCATGCTTGAGGGCTTCGGAGATCACCCCGGCGAGGCTGGCGTTGATGACAGGGGTCGGACCGCCGCTCTGCGCGACGAGAAGGTTGCCAATGAGGGGAGAAGACATGGGAGTGAACGAGTTGAAAAGTGGGTTGTGGGAAGCCCTCCCCCCCTTGGCAACACGGAAAACCCTCCCCTACCCGCACCCCCCGACTTAGGCCTACAAAATGCGTCCGGCTTTGACCTGGGCGGACTCCGGAACCTTCCGGGTCCAGTCCGCGGCCTGGCGGACGAACACGTCGACCTGCGCCCCGGCGGAACCGGTCAGTTCGCCGGCCTTGGTGACGGCGTCGAGGAGGACGGACTTGGGCAAACGCAGGCGCGCGTCGGCGGCGAGGCGGTCGACGAGGTCGTTCCGCTCGATCTTGCCGGTGCGGAGCTCCTTGGCGACGGCGACGGCGTGTTCCTTGATGGCCTCGTGGGCCTCTTCGCGGCCGGCACCGGCCTTGACGGCTTCCATGAGGAAGGTGGTCGTGAGCAGGAACGGCAGGTAGTGACGCGACTCGCGGTCGATGACGGGGCGGTTGACCTCCATCTGGCCGAGCACGGTGAGGAAAGCTTCGAACAGGCCGTCGATGGCGAGGAAAGCGTCGGGCAGGAGCACGCGGCGCACGACCGAGCACGAGACGTCGCCTTCGTTCCACTGCTCGCCGGAAAGCGAGGCGGCCATCGCGAGGTGACCGCGCAGGATCACGTGGAAGCCGTTGATACGCTCGCAGGTGCGGGCGTTCATCTTGTGCGGCATGGCGGACGAACCGACCTGGCCGGGCAGGAAGCCTTCGCTGGCGAGCTCGTGGCCGGCCATGAGGCGGAGGGTCTTGGCGAAGGACGACGGGCCGGAAGCGGCGGAGAGCAACGCGGCGACGACTTCCATGTCCATCGAGCGCGGGTAGACCTGGCCGACGGCGCCGAGGGCGTGCGGGATGCCGAGGTGCGCGAGCACGCGGGTCTCGAGCTGGGCGACCTTGGCGATGTCGCCGGAGAAGAGCGTGAGCTGGTCGAGCTGCGTGCCGACGGCTCCCTTGAGGCCGCGGGCCGCGAAGGCCGCGAGCGCGGCGTCGACCTGCGCGATGCCGCGGAGGCATTCCTCCCCGAACATGGCCCAGCGCTTGCCGACGGTGGTGGGCTGCGCGGCGACATTATGCGTGCGGGCGGCGATCAGGACGTCGCGGTCGGCCTGCGCGCGGCGGGCGAGCGCGGCGAGCGCGGCCACGCCCTTGGCGCGGACGAGCTGGAGCGAACGGAAGACCTGCAGCTGCTCGACGGATTCGGTGAGGTCGCGGCTGGTGAGGCCCTTGTGGACGTGCTGATGGCCGGCGAGCGCGCAGAACTCGTCGATGCGCGCCTTGACGTCGTGGCGGGTCTCTTCTTCGCGACGGCGGATGGACTCGAAGTCGACCTGGTCCTTGACCTGCTCATAGGCGGCGAGGGCGGCGGCGGGGATGTCGAGGCCGAGGTCGCGCTGGGCCTTCATGACGGCGATCCAATACTCGCGCTCGAGGACCACGCGGCCGCGGGTGGACCAGACGGCCTTCATCGCCGGGGAGGCGTAGCGGTCGGCGAGGACGTTAGGGACGTTGTCGGATTCCATCGGGATGAAGTAAGGTTTATATCAGGCGGGACGCTTCACGGCAAGCGCTCGGAGGAACATCGCGCGGACGGAGGACTCGTCCTCGCCGCGGTTGGAGGCGTCGAAACAGTCCGCGCACGCGAGCTGGAGGTCGACGAGCTCGGCCAGGGTGTAGCGGGCCGCCGCCGGGGCGACCTTGTTGCTGACGTACCAGGCGTTCTGGGAGAAGAGGTTGGCCGAGGACTTGGCGGCGGAGCCGAAGGTTGGTCCGTGGCGGCCGCTGGCGGCCTCGAACTGGCCCTTGGGCAGGCCGGCCTCGCTGACGCGGAAGTCGCCGGAGTCGACGAGGCAGCGGATCTGGATGAGCAGGCGCAGGCGGTTCTGGAGCGCGCTCAGGAGCGGGCGGCTGGAATCCTCGTTGAAGAAATAGCGGTCGAGCGAGGCGAGGCCCCAGGCGAGGTCGCGCGCGGCGAGCGCTTCGATGGGCTCGAAGAAATCACCTTCGCCGAAGGTCGGGACGAGCAGATGCACGTCGGCTTCCTTGATGGTGCCGCCCGGTCCGACGTAGGTGGCGAGCTTCTCGCATTCGCCCAGCACGAGGCGCGTGGACTGGCCGACGCGGCCGACGATGACTTCCGGGACGCCGCGGTCATACTTCACGCCGAGCGCCTTGAGGCGGTCGAGCGCGAGGGCGACCTGATTGTCAGCCTGGGCGTCGCCCTTGTCGAACGGGCTCTTGGACGGCGAGGCGTGGAGGATGAAGTCCTGCGCCGCGGACTTGAGCGAGCTGAGGTCCTTGCGCCGGCCGTCGTAAGGCGTGGCGGAGATGATGATCGAGACGGAGGGATCCGCCGAGGTCGCGACCTCGAGGATGTTGGCGAGGTTCTTCTTCACCTCCTCCGACTTGGCCTGGACGGTGTCGGCGACGAGGTTGAGGTTACGCAGCCAGATGACGCGCTTGCCACCGAACATGGACAGCGTCTTGACCGACTCCGCGAACTGGAGCTCGAGCACGCGCGCGTCATCGACCCGCAGGATCTGCGCGGAGATGATCTCGGCTTCGGCGTCAGGGCCCGCGGCCTTCCGGGCCTTGTCGTAACAGGCACGGCCGTCCTGATCGACGAGGTATTCGTCCTTACCAGCGATGATGGCGAGATAGCCGGGCACGCGCCTAATCTCCCGCCCTCCCCTCTCGTGGCAATCCTTTGTGCGTGCGGCGTGGAGCCGCACGCAGGGACAGAGCTAGGACTAGGGCTAGGGACAGGCCAAACCTGGAAACCGATCCATGGCCCTGACTCTAGCCCTAGCCTCGGCGGGCGCCGCCTGCCGTCAGGCCCCGTGGATCAGGTCCTCGACGCGGTACTTGTTCAGCTTCCGGCGCATGAAATCGAGGGCGGTGTTCACGGCGCGCTGCTTGATCTGGCGGCGGTCGCCGGGCAGGGCCATGCGCTGGGACCAGACGCCCGTCGGGGAGGCGTAACCGAAATAGACGGTGCCGACCGGGTCGGCGTCGGTGCCGCCGCCGGGTCCGGCGTAGCCGGTGACGGCGATGGCGTAATCGGAGCCGAACTTCTCGATGGCGCCCGTCGCCATGGCGGCGGCGCACTCGGCGGAGACGGCGCCATGCTGGGCGATGAGGCAGTCGGGGACGCCGAGGATGTTCACCTTGGCGTCGTTGGCGTAGCAGACGGCCGAACCGGCGAAGACCTTGGAGGCGCCGGGGACGTCGGTGAAGGCGTTGGCGAGGAGGCCACCGGTGCAGGACTCGGCGAGGGCGACGGTCTTCTCAAGGCTGCGCAGCTGCTCGACGACGAGCGTGGCGAGACAGGCGTGGCCGGTGGCGACGAAATCTTCGCCGACCGCGTCGCGGATCTTGCGGGCGACTTCGCAGAGCTGATCGGCCGTGGCGCCGCCGCCGGCGGACGAGATGCGGGCGTCGACGACGCCGGTGTGCGTGCCGAAACTGAGGGCCATGCCCGGCGCGAGGAGCGGACGGACGATCGACTCGAGGGGCACGGCGCCGATACCGAAGGTGCGCACCTGCACGTAGGCTTCGCCTTGGCAGGCGCAGCCGACCTGACGGAGACGGGGCACGACTTCGTCTTCGAACATCGGACGGAGTTCGAGCGAAGGACCGGGGAGCATGACGAGAGCGCGGCCGTCGCGATGCAGGAAGACACCGGGCGCGGTGCCGCGCGGATTGGGCAGCGAGTCGGCGCCGGCCGGGACATAGCACTGGCTGAGATCCGCGGCGGCGACCTTGCGTCCGATCATCTTGAAACGATCACGTAGGGCCTGCTCGGCGGCGGGCACATGCGTGAGGGAAAGTCCGAGGGCGCCGGCGACGGCTTCGCGCGTATGGTCGTCAGAAGTCGGTCCGATGCCGCCGGTGGTGACGATGAGGTCGTAGGCGCCCCAGGCTTCGCCGACGGCGCGGGCGATTTCGGCGGCGTCGTCACGGACGACGAGGGAGCGGGTGATGGGCAGGCCGCGGCGGGCGAGGTGCTCTCCCAGCCAGAGAAGGTGGCCGTTCTCGCGGAGGCCGTCGAGGAGCTCGTCGCCCACGTTGATGACGAGGACCTGTCTGGGTCGGCTGTTGCAGGAAAGCATTTGCGGAAACGGGGCGTGCCAGCAGGGTTAGGGGCTCAGGCCCAAAATGCAAACCGACCGGGAAGAACTTTCGCCCAAGGCCAAGGCCCGGCGTGCCCCCCATACCCCGGGCGTCTACCTGATGAAGGACGCCGCCGGGCTGGTCGTCTACGTAGGCAAGGCCAAGGACCTCAAGAAGCGCCTGGCCTCCTATTTCGTGCCCCGCCAGCGAATGACCCCCAAAGTGGCCGCGATGATGGACACGGTGGCGGACATGGAATGGCACGAGGTCCGGTCCGAGACCGAAGCCCTCCTTCTAGAAGGCAAGCTGATCAAACGCTGGCGCCCCCGCTGGAACATCCTCTTCCGCGACGACAAGCAGTTCCCCCAGGTCCGGGTCGACCTCGCCGACCCCCTCCCCCGCTTCCGCATCGTCCGCGCCCGCACGACCGATGCCTGCCGCTATTTCGGTCCCTTCCCTCATCAGCAGGCGGTCCGCCGCACGCTCAACGAGATGCGCAAGAAATTCGGCATCCTGCTCGCCGACAGCAACCCGGTCGCTCAGCCCGACGGGACATGGAAACTTTACGACGACGCCCGCGCCGAAATCCAGAAGCACGGTAACGTGATCACCGCCGAGGAATACGCCGTGCGCGTGACCGAGGCGTGCGCGTTCCTCGAAGGCAAGGTCGAGAGCTGGGCCGAACAGGTCGAGGTCGACATGCGCAAGGCCGCCGCGGAGCGTGATTACGAGAAGGCCGCGAGCCTGCGCGACCTGCTCGACGCGCTGAAGCGCACGACGGAGAAATCGCGCCGCTTCCTCCGCGAGAATCCCCTGCCCCGCCGCGACGAAGCCGGCGCCCTCGCCTCGCTCGCCGCCGCCCTCGGCCTCGAGCGCCCGCCCGCCACGGCGGAGTGCTTCGACATCTCGCACATCTCCGGTACGCTCGCGGTGGCGTCGATGGTGCGCTTCGTCGACGGCCAGGCCGACAAGTCCGGCTACCGTCGCTTCAAGATCAAGTCCTTCGAAGGCAACGACGACTTCCGCTCGATGCAGGAAGTCGTCGGCCGCCGCTACACGCGCCTGCACGAAGAGCACCGCGCCTTCCCCGAGCTCGTCATCATCGATGGCGGCCTCGGCCAGGTCGGCGCCGCGCTCGCGGCCTTCAAGGAACACGACCTCGCCCCGCCTCCGCTCATCGGCCTCGCCAAGCGCGAAGAGACGATCGTCTTCCCCGACGGCCGCGAGCTGAAGCTGCCGCGGCACGACGTCGGTCTCGCCCTGCTCATGCGCATTCGCGACGAGGCCCACCGCTTCGCCAACGACTTCAACGCCGAACTCCGCAGCCGCAAGCTACGCGAGTCGCTGCTCGACGAGATGCCCGGCCTCGGGCCCAAGCGGAAGGACGCGCTGCTCGAACATTTCGGCAGCATCCAGAAGCTGCGCAAGGCCACCGTCGAGGAGATCGCCGAAGTTGCCGGCCTCAGCGACAAACTCGCCGGCGAAGTGAAGGCGTATCTAGAGGCGAGAGGGTGAGGGTAGGGACGCGATGACATCGCGTCCGTTCGCCGAAAGACAAAGGGAGACCGGAAACCAGAAAGGATGCTTGGGCTATGATGTCCCCAGCCAATCATCCGGTCTCCGGTTTCCCTTTGAGTTATGCGTCACTGTCTTGGGTAGGGTTGAGCGCCCTCGCTCGACCGTGGCTGACCAAGGGTGGTCAGCCCTACCCCGACCAACCAGGGCAGCACGCGGTGCCGCCCCTACCTCTTCACCGCCATCTCCCGCTCCACCAGATCTGCCACGCGGTCGGCGCCGCCGGCATCACCGAGTCGGTCGACCGAGGCTTTCCACCTCTTCCAAAGAGCCCAGTCACCGGTGAAAGCTTCAGCGATGATCTTACGCGCCGAGTCAGGCGTGAGGCCGTAGGCGCCGGCGTGATGCTCGGCGATGAGGCGGCCATTGCCGGCTTCCTGGCCGGGAATGACCTGAGTGATCACCATCGGCACGCCGGCCGCGACGCACTCATGCGTGGTCGCGCCGCCGGCCTTGCTGACGACGAGGTGGCTCGAAAGCATCAGCGCCGGGATCCGGTCCGTCCAGCCGAGCACTTCGGCACGGCCTTCGACGGCGCGCTCGACGGCTTCCTTGAAGGACGCATCCTTGCCCACGGTGATCGTGAGCTCGAGCCCGAGCGTGGATAGGGCCGTGGCGAGTTCGACGGCGTCGCGCTTGCCGGGATTAAGCATCAGGAGCACGCGCGGGCGTTCGCCGACCTTGGCCGAAGAACGCGGGGCGAGGCGCGACGAGACGGGGAAACCGTAAGGCAGGACCTTCGCGGCGGGCACGCCCTGGCGGATCATGACGTCGGCGGTCGCCTGGTTCGGGGTGACATACCAGTCGGAGTGCGCGCGATGCCAGGCGCGGTTCACGGAAATGGAATCAGTGACGACGGTGATCAGGCGCGGGCGGGCGGGATCGTCGCGATGCCAGCGCCGGCCCATCATGTAGTTATAGAGCGGGTAAGCCGAGACCACGACGGGCGGCTGCGTCGCGTCGAGCATCGCATTCAAGGTCTTCTCGACCGGACGCACGAACGGCAGCGAAGCGCGCACAAGCGGCAGGCGATCGAGGGCCGTATACAGGCAGCCCCAGAGACGCGGATACTTGTTCGCGACGCCGATATAGTTGTCGCGCTGGCTCCGTGCCTTCTCCGCGCCGTAGGCTTCGAGGAAGAGGTCGTGCAGTTCGCCGGTCAGGCCGGGCTTGCGGGCGAGCGCTTCGATGATCGAACGCGCGGCGGCGTTGTGGCCTTCGCCGAAACCGGCCGTGAGGACGGGGATGACGCTCATCAGGCGACGAAGGAGATCGTGGCGCTGGCCTCGCCGGCGGGCGCGGGCGAACCAGTCTTGGCGGCCTCGAAGGCGGCACGGCGTTCGGCGATGCGGCGGAGGAGTTCCGGGCGTTCGACGACGCGGATGGTGCCGTCGTCTTCTTCGACCACGGCGGTCAGGGATTCGACCCAGTCGCCGGAGTTGATGTAGCGGACGTTGCCGATCATGCGGTCCTCGGCCTTGTGGATGTGGCCGCACATCACGCCTTCGCAGCCGCGGCGCGCGGCCAGGGTCTGCAGGTGTTCCTCGAAGCTCGAGATGAAGCTGACCGCCGACTTGACCTTGGCCTTGATGGCCTGCGAGAGGGAGAAGTACTCCTTGCCGCGCCAGGCGCGCCACTTGTTGTAGACGCGGTTCAGGTCGAGGAGGATCTGGTAGCTGATGTCGCCGATCACGGCCAGCCAGCGCATCTTGACGGTGACGGTGTCGAACGCGTCGCCGTGGATGCAGAGGTATTTACGGCCGTCCTGAGCGACGTGGATGTGTTCTTCGGCGAGCTCGATACGGTCGAGCACGAGCGGGATCAGCCGGCGGATGAAGTCATCGTGGTTGCCGCGCAGGTAGACGACCTTCGTGCCGTCCTTCTCCGCCATCTTCATGATGCGGCGGATGACGGCCGTATGCGCCGGGCTCCAATGGTTCTTCCGCTGCAGCGACCAGAGGTCGATGATGTCGCCGTTGAGGATGAGCTTGTCGCAACGGATACCGCGCAGTACGTCGAGGAGCTCGCGCGCCTGGGCGTCCTTGGTGCCCAGATGGAGATCCGAAAGGACCAACGTCCGGAAGTGGATCTTATGCTGCCCAGGGACCTTGGTGGTTTCTTCCATGGGACCAAAGATTACGTGACGATGGTGTCAGTCCCGCGTCAGATGCGTCTTAATAAGGTAACAGAAAGACAAGGTATTGGCGGTCAGCGATTAGCGGTTGGGAAGTGACCAAGCGCGCAAGTTTGGGGCTTTGATGCCCCAGCCAATCATCCGGTCTCCGGTCTCCCTTTGAGTTATCCTTCTTCTCTTCCCGCCACCTGCCACCCGGGGCTGCCACCCGCCACCTGAATTCATGCGTTCTGTCCTCTGTCATCCACTCAGTCCTCCACTCAGTCCTCAACGCAGTCCTCCATTCAGTCCTCTATTCAGTCCTCCGTGATCGATTCAGCCCTCTGTCCTCTGTCATCGATGCAGTCATCGACTCAGCCCCCCACCCTCTGTCACCTAATCGTAACAATCGTAATGGCCTGATGTTACGATTGTTACGGAATGGTGTCGAACTGGGCTTGCCCCCCTCCCCCTGCCCCACCTTGAACGGACTCACCCAAACACCCATGAAAGACTTCCTCAAGAAGGTCCTCGGTAAGGATGAAAAGTTCTACGAACTCCTCGAAGCCAGCGCCGACGAAGCGCAGAAGAGCGCGAAGTCGCTCTCGAAGCTCTACGCCCAGGTCGGCAAGCCGGACTTCGAGCAGTGCTTCACCGAGCTCGTCGTCGCCCGCCGCGTCGACAAGCGCATCGGCCTCTCGATCACCCAGGAACTCTGCCAGACCTTCGTGACCCCGCTCGAGCGCGAGGACATCGAAGCCCTCGCCAACGCCCTTTATAAGATCCCGAAGACCTGCGAGAAGATCGGCGAACGCCTCGCCATCTGCCCCTCCCAGTTCTCGACCGACATCGTCGACAAGCAGGTGCGCATGCTCGAGCAGGCCACCGAAGTCACCGCCTCCCTCGTCCGCAAGCTGCGCAAGCTCTCGAACGTCGAGGAGATCCAGGACGATTACGAGACCCTGCAGACGATCGAAGGCGACGCCGACCGCCTGATGGTGGGCCTCCTCCGCGACCTCTACCAGGGTAACGTCGATGCCAAGGAAGTCGTCGTCCTGAAGGACATCTACGAACTCCTCGAGCGCGCGATCGACCATTGCCGCGACGCCGGCAAGGTCGTGTTCCAGATCGCCCTCAAGTACGCCTAAGCCCGCGCCCCGTCTCCGGCTATGGATCCCTTCCTGCTGATGGTGATGGTCATCGTGGTGGCCGTGGTGTTCGAATACATCAACGGCTTCCATGACGCGGCCAACGCCATCGCGACCGTCGTCTCGACGCGCGTGCTGACGCCCCGCCAGGCGATCATGCTCGCGGCGGTGACCAACCTCTTCGGCGCCTTCTGGGGCACCGCGGTGGCGAAGACGATCTACTCCGGCTACATCGACATGGCGGGAGGGCACATCGCCATCGAAGGCATGCAGCTCGCCATCGCCTGCGGCCTGATGGGCGGCATCGTCTGGAATCTCATCACCTGGTGGTTCGGCATCCCCTCCAGTTCCTCCCACGCGCTCATCGGCGGTCTTTGCGGCGGCGTCCTCGGACTGACCCACCTGAACTGGAACAGCCTCATCTGGTCCGCGACGGATTCCGCCGGCAAGACGGTCGGCCTCTGGCCGAAGCTCATCAAGCCGATGATCATCTCGCCTTTCGTCGGCTTCACGCTCGGCGTGATCTTCATGATGCTCCTGACGATGCTCATCGTACGTCTTTCGGTCCGGCCCAGCATCGTCAGCAAGGTCTTCGGCAAGCTGCAGCTGGTCTCCGCCGGCCTGATGGGTTTTTCGCACGGCTCCAACGACTCCCAGAAGACGGTCGGCATCATCACCTTCGCCCTCATCGTCGGCGTCGGCGCCGGGGCCTTCGATCCGGCCCACGCCCCGTCCTGGGCCCAATGGTTCAAACCTACCTTGAACGCCAAGAACGGCGTAGACCAGGTGCCGCTCTGGATCATCGCCCTCTGCGCGGTGACGATGGCCGCGGGCACCGCCGCCGGTGGCTGGCGCATCATCCGCACGATGGGCCACAAGATGGTGAAGTTGCAGCCGGTCCACGGCTTCGCGGCCGAGACCGCCGCCGCGATCACGATCACCGGCGCCTCCGAACTAGGCATCCCCCTTTCCACGACGCACGTCATCTCGACCTCCATCCTCGGCGTCGGCGCGTCGAAGCGTTTCGACGCGGTGAGATGGGGCCTGGTCGGACGTATCGTCTGGGCTTGGGTGCTGACCATCCCGATTACGTTGACGCTCGGCTATCTGTTCTTCCGAGGCTGCGTGCTGGTCGGTTGGGCGAAGTAAGTCAGGGCTAGGGCCTTAGCGGGAACTGAGGTCTACGCCGGCCTGCTTGGCCCACGCCATCCAAGCCTCCGCGAGCTCCTTGAGCTTGGCGGGGTGCGTGGCCGCGAGGTCGTGCTGCTCGGACGGATCCTTC
Source organism: Opitutales bacterium (assembly GCA_964202105.1). Lineage (GTDB taxonomy): Bacteria > Verrucomicrobiota > Verrucomicrobiia > Opitutales > UBA953 > UBA953. The sequence continues at coordinate 37,935 of CAXNHL010000001.1, forward strand.
GAGAGGTCGAAGAGCTGCCAGGTGACGGGCGCGTTCTGGCGCTTGCCCCAGACGATCTTCCACTGGCCGAGACGATAGCCGCGCGCGCCTTCATGGGCGGTCGGGATGCCGCGCTCAGACGTCGGTTCGCCCCGCAAGTCAGGCAATAACGAACGACCGGAGACCGGGCGGATGGGCTTCCCGGCCCGTTCCCGCGGATACGTGGAGCCGGTGGCCGCAGCAATGGTGGGCAGGAGATCCATGACGTGCGCGGGCGAGCGGATCCATTCCGTCGCAGGTTTCAGGTTCGCCGGCCACGAGACGAGCAGCGGCGCGCTAACACCGCCTTCGTGGCAGAAGTGCTTGTAGAGGTTGAGCGGCGTGTTGCCGAGGTTCGCCCAGGCGGATCCGTAGGAAGAATGCGTGCCGGCCTGGCCCATGCCGTCGAGCGCGGCGCCGACATGCAGGTCGGTGCGACCGGCGCGGGAACGTCCGTCGAAACCGAACGGGCCCCACTCGTAGCAGGCGCCATTGTCGGACGTGAACACGACGAGGGTGTTCGCGAGTTCGCCGTTGCGCTCGAGATCGGCGAGCAGTCGGCCGACGCCTTGGTCGACGTGCTCGACCATCGCGGCGAAGGTGGCCATGCGACGCGCGAGGTCTTCGCGTCGGTCCGCGGGGAGGCTGTCCCAGGCGGGGTTCGGCTTACCCGAGAATCCGTTGGCGATGGCGTCGTCCTTCTCGACGGGCACGAGCGAAAGCGGCGGCAGCACCGCGTCCGCAGCGACGAGGCCCAGCGTCTTCATGCGGGCGAAGCGCTCGGTGCGTAGGACGTCCCAGCCCCGACGATAAGTCGCCATATGCCGGTCGATCGAAGCCTTTGGCGCCTGCACGGGGAAGTGCGGGGAAGAGTGCGCGAGGTAGAGGAACCACGGCTTGTCCTTCTGCGTCCGCGCCTGCCGCAGGAACTCGAGGGCGTAGTCAGTGAAGACATCGGTGACGTAGAACTTACCGGCCTCATAGGCGAGTTCGGCGGGCGTGCCGGCGGGCAGGCGCACGTACTCGTCCGGATTCCACTGGTCGTTGGAATGGGCCTGCAGGCTCTTGTAGCCGTAATAGGCGTCGAAGCCGCGCTGGATCGGTCCAGGCGAACCCATGTGCCACTTGCCGACCATCCAGGTGCTGTAGCCCGACTGCTTCAGGAGCTCGGGGATGGTGATGTTGTCGTCGAGCAGGTGTCCGGTGTAAGCGGGGCCGCGTTTCGGCGCGGGCTTGGCGGAGACGAAATCACCGATGCCCGCTTCGTGCGGATGCAGGCCGGTGATGAGCGACGCGCGCGTCGGACAGCAACGCGCGGACGTATAGACTTTCTCGAATCGCGCGCCGGCTCGGGCGAGACGATCGAGGTTCGGCGTCGGAATCTCGCCGCCGTAGGAGCCGAGATCCGAGTAGCCGAGGTCGTCGGCCAGGATGACGAGCACGTTGGGACGACGCGTCTCGGCAGCGAGTGCCGCGGCCAGGGTCAAACCGAACAGAAAGAGGAGCCGGCTCATCACGGTGCCAGCAGCTGCAGGCGTTTGCTCCGGTGATCGGAGTACTCTTTCAGCAACGACTCATAACGGGCATCGCCGGTGGCGCGCGCCGCCGCGCGCAGGACCGGAAGCACGTCATCATCGTTGGTCTCGTGGATCTGCTGCATCGTCCAAGGCTTGGGATTCTTGCCGAGGTAAGGCACGAGGAAATCCAACGCGACCACCAGGGAACGGCCGTCCGCGGTGCGGTGCTTCCAGAGATCGACGCCGACATGCTCGCCGAGCACGGCCAGCGCGGAGAGCGCGCGGAGATTGAAGCAGGAATAACTTAACGAGGCCGTACGGACCAGTTCCAGAGGCTGCTTACCATCCGGCTGGATCTGTACGCCGATGCGGCGCGTGGCCGCTTCTGCGCAGATTTCCTTGGCCTGGTCCTTCCGGCCGAGCAGCAGCGCCCACTTGACCGCCTGGACGTCATACCACGTGCCGTGGTTGTTCTTGGCGTCCCGCTCGTCCAAGCCGTTCTTGCTCGTGGTCAGCCATTCGAAATAAGCCGCGGCCCAGGCGAGCAGCGCCTGCTGATCGGCGGCGGACCAATGCTTGGAACCATGGAGCAAGGCGGCGGCATCGGCGGCGTCGGCGAGTCCGCGGGCTTCGAGGATACCCGTGCCGCGACCGTCGTTCACGCCGGGGATCGCCTGGGCGAAACGGAAGTGCGGCGTCATCTTGGTCGCCGGATCGAGGAACCAGGTACGCAGGATCTTGGCCGCGTGCTCGGCGTATTTCTGCTCACCGGTGAAATGATAGGCGAGGGCCAGGGTCTCGACGGAGGAGCCGACCAAGCGCGCACGCAAAGTGTCGTTCGCGGCTTCTTCGCGGGATTCGGGGTTCACCTTACCGTCCTTGCGGAGATACGGCAGCCCGTCCTTCGTGGCCGGGTCAGGCCAGAAATAAGGGGCGATGCTCATGTAGTCATGCTTGTCGCCGCTCGGCGGCACCTTCGTCTTCTGCGTCACCGAAGGCGGGACCACGGCCAAAGCCTTGTCGGCGTCGGCGATCAGTTTCTTCAACGCCTTCGCGGCAGACTCATGACCTGAGGCCGCCAAGGCCTTCGCTTTCTCCAAGGCGCCAGGACGGGCGCCATGGAAGACCGGAACCGGCTCGGCGGCGAAGAGCGCCGTCGTGGCCAGCAGGAGCATGAGACGAAGGATCATGGAGTGGTGACCGCGAGGCCGGAGACGGCGCCCTGCAAGGGCTTGAGTTCACCGTAGAGCCCGACGGGCTTGCCGTTGTCGTGGCCGACGCAGCAATCCTCGGCCGGCTGGCGCGGCAGCGTGCCCTTGGCCTTGCCGGCCACGGCGTCCTGGCCCGCGACGACGAGCTTCATCGCGCCGTCGGCGGCGAGGCTCGCGGTGACGGCGAAAGTTCCTTTCACCTCGGTGGGCGAGAAGATCTCGACGACTTCGTCGGCACCAAGGCGGACGGCAAAGGCGACGCGGCCGCCCTTGAGGTAGAGCGCGTGGCCGATGAGCCCGCCCTGCGCGAGGATCACGGCGTCACGCTGCGCGGTCTCGACGGTGACGGCGACGGTGAAGGCCTTCTGACCGACTTGCGGCGCGGAGGCCGAAGCAATCGTGTCGCCGGGTTTCGCCTGCGCGAGCGCGGCGGACTTGGCGGCCGTCGTCTTCGCCCCCTTCTTCGCCGCCGGCTTCTTGGCGTCTTCCTTCTTCACATCGTTCGGCACGTAATCGGCCGTCGGATAAAGCGTCTTCGCGCCCTTCACTTCACCGGCTGGGCGACGCGCGGTCGGCGTCTTGCCGCCGATCTCGGCCGCCATCTTGTCGGCGAGCGCCTTCAGCTTCGCGACGACTTCAGGATGCTGCGCGGCGACGTCGGTCTGCTCGCCGATCTCGGCGTCGAGGTCGTAAAGACGCAGGCCGGCCGCGGTCTTGGCGGCCTGCTTGCCCATGCCTTCCGGCTGCGGAGAGAGCGCGAGCTTCCAGCGTCCTTGGCGGACGGCCTGCAGGTCGTAGCTAGCGAAATAATAATGCGCTTCGCGCGCGGACTCCTTCGACTGACCGAGCAGGATAGGCGTGATATCGCGGCCGTCGATGACCGGCGTCGCGGGCACGGTGCCGCCGGCGAGCGAGACAAACGTCGGCAGGAGGTCGATCGTCGCGGCGACGGCGTCGTTGACGGATCCCGCGGGCACGCGACCCGGCCACCACGCGAGGGTCGGCACGCGCACGCCGCCTTCCCACGTCGAGCCCTTGCCGCCGCGAAGCGGACCAGCACTGCCACCATCGGTGCCCTTGGTCAGCCACGGGCCGTTGTCGGAAGTGAAGACCACGAGCGTGTCCTTATCGAGGCCCTGCGCACGCAGAGTATCGAGCACCTGGCCGACGCTCCAATCGACTTCCTCGACCCAATCGCCGAAGCGACCGTTCTGGGATTTGCCGGCGAAGGCGGCGCCCGGCCAGATCGGGGTGTGGACGGCGTTATGGGCGAAGTAGAGGTAGAAGGGTTGGTCCTTGCTGCGGGTGATGAAGTCGACGGCCTCCTTGGTATAGAGCTCCACCATGCGGCGCTGCCCTTCCCCATCCATCAGTTCCGCGACCTTCTCATCCCG
>CAXNHL010000002.1:0-29436 GCA_964202105.1 Opitutales bacterium
CGGAAGGCCGGGTCCTTCATGATCGCACGGCAAACCGGGATCGTGGTGTGGATGCCGCGGATGATGTACTCGCCGAGGGCGCGGTGCATGCGGTCCAGGGCCTTCTGGCGGGTTGCGCCGACCGAAATCAGCTTGGCCACCATGGAGTCGTAGAGGGGCGGGATGACGTAGCCCGAGTAGCAATGCGAGTCGACGCGGATACCGTGGCCGCCGGGCGTGTAGTAAAGGCCGATGGTGCCGGGGCTCGGGGCGAAGTTGCGGGCCGGGTCTTCGGCGTTGATGCGGCACTCGATGGCGTGGCCGGTCATCTTGATGTCCTTCTGGGAGAGCTCGAGCTTCTCACCGCAGGCGATGAGGATCTGGCGACGGACGAGGTCGATGTCGGTGACTTCTTCGGTGACGCCGTGCTCCACCTGGATGCGCGTGTTCATCTCCATGAAGTAGTACTTACCGTTCTTATCGACGAGGAACTCGATCGTACCGGCGTTCTGGTAGCCGATGGTTTCGGCGAGCCTCACCGAGACCTTGCCCATCTCCTCGCGGAGCTTCGGGGTGAGGAAAGGGGAGGGAGATTCTTCGATCAACTTCTGGTGGCGGCGCTGCACGGAGCAGTCGCGCTCACCCAGGTGGATCACCTTGCCGTGTTCGTCGCCCAGGAGCTGGAACTCGATGTGGCGGGGCTGCTCGATGTACTTCTCGATGTAGACGCGAGCATCACCGAAAGCCTTCTCGGCTTCGGCGCGGGCGCTTTCGAACTCTTTCGCGAAAGCCGCGGCGTTATGGACGATGCGCATGCCCTTGCCACCGCCGCCGGCGACGGCCTTGACGATGACGGGGAAGCCGATGCGCTGGGCTTCTTTGATGGCTTCACGCTGATTGTCGACAGGACCATCGGTGCCAGGCACGCAGGGCACCTTGGCGGCGGCGGCCGTCTGACGGGCCACGGCCTTGTCGCCCATCTTGCGGATGACTTCAGGGCTGGGTCCGATGAACTTGATATTGGCGGCGGCGCACTTCTCGGCGAAGCCAGCGCGTTCGGAAAGGAAGCCGTAGCCAGGGTGGATGGCGTCGACGTTGGTGATCTCGGCGGCCGAGATGATACGATCTTCGCGGAGGTACGAGTCCTTGCTCGGGCCAGGCCCGATGCAGACGGCTTCGTCGGCGAGCTGCACGTGCAGCGACTGCTCGTCGGCCTGGGAATAGACCGCGACGGTCTTGATGCCCAGCTCGCGGCAGGCGCGAATGACGCGAAGGGCGATTTCGCCGCGATTGGCGATGAGGATCTTGTTCATGCTCGGGTGTTCGCGCTCAGCTGACCTTCACGCGGAAGAGAGGCTGGCCGAATTCGACCGAGGTGCCGTTGGCGACCAGGCACTCGACCACCGTACCCGCGATTTCCGACTGGATCTCGTTCATGACCTTCATGGCTTCGATGATGCAGACGACGGAGTCGGCCTTGATCGGGGAGCCAACGGTGACGAAGGGCGGGTTCTCAGGGGAAGGGGTGGCGTAGTAGGTGCCGACCATCGGGGAGGTGACCAGCTTGATGCTGGGGTCCGCGGCGGCGGGGGCGGCCGGGGCAGGCGCCGCGGCCACAGGGGCCGGGGCCGCCACGGGGGCGGGGGCGGCGGCCACAGGGGCGGCCGGGGCCGCGATCGGGGCACGACCGGGGAGGTCGCGCTTGATGCGCAGCTTGAAGTCCTGGTCCTGGATCTCGAACTCGGAAAGGTCCGACTTCTTCATCAAATCCACGACTTGTTTAATCTTAATTAGGTCCAAGGTAATGTCCTCCGTGAGGGGGTGTCCCTCTCTGATACAGGGTATCAGGGGGGCAAATCAACCCTCATTCCAGAATGCCGGCCGGTATCTTTCCTAAGTCCTTATCCTTGTTTTGTTTAACTATATCTTGCAGGGTCGGAATCGCTCGGGTTTCAGGCTTCGCCAGGGGCCCTTGGAGCTTGATTCTGGTGAGGCTGACCAAGGCCCGGTTCAAATTTATGATGTCGAGCGGGTTAAATCCTTGTTTCCGGGGCAAGGAGAAGTCCCCGGCGAAGTTCAGGGTCATGCCCTTGAGGTCGATTTCCCCGGCCAGCGCCAGCTTGGCTTGGGGCCCGGTGATGGTCATGTCCGGGAAATACGCCCGCCCCCCGATACATCCGAAAGTCCCCGTCGCCCGGTCTAGTTCGTAGGTCGTCGCCCCGACCCCGACGAGCTCGAGCACGCTCGAGATGCCCCCCAGCAGGCGCACCTTCTTCAGCTCGGGGTCGTTCAAGGTATAGGTGCCGAGACCGCGGAGGTCGCGCGGCGACCCGAGGTCGACCCGGCCTTTGAAGTCCAGGTCCAGCCGGCCACGGCCGGCGGATTTCGTCGCCGGCGCCGCCGAGGGTTCGCCGAGGTCATTCATGATTCGCCCGACCTGGGCCGGATCGCAGTTCTTCAACGCCAGCACGAACTCCGTCTGACGCAAAGGGTCGCCGTCCAGGCGGAGTTCCGCCTCGCCGTCGGCCAGGCCGAGCCGAGCGTCGACCTGCATGCCGCCGGCCTTGGACTGCGTGCCGACCTTCAGTCCGCGGCCGGTGATGCCCCAGGCGGTGAACGCGCCGTCGGCTTCGATCATCGTCCGGATATCGAGTCCTTTCTCCAGCGGGACGAGTTCGAGCGCGAAGCGACGACCGCGGGGCAGCACGAGTCCTTGCAGCGCGTCGCCGAAATTCTTGCCGGCGCAACGCGCGGCGATCCAGGGCTGCAGGTCGCCCGCGGCCTTCACCACCGGACCGGCGAGCACGCCCGGCTTCGACCAATCCCAGGTCACGGTGCCATCGACGGCGCCGTCGTCGGCCGAGGTCCCGCCCTGCAACCCATGCAGGCCGATCAGCGTCCGCCGTTCGTCCGCGTCGACGCTGACCTCCACGCGACGGAACGGCGCACCCAGGAAATCGAATCGACGCATCAGCACGCGCCCGCGGGTGCGGCTCGTCAGCGCTCCCCAATGGCCCTGCACCTCGATGAAGGCGTAAGGATTCTCCTGTGACAGGAAGATGCGCCAGAGGTCGATCCACCAGTTGCCGAGCACGCGGTCGAGGCTCGCCGGCGCGAGGTCGCCGTGGAGGCTCAGCCGGAACGGTCCGCCTTCGATGATCGCGCAGTCCGCTTCGCCGACGATGGAGGCGAGGCGCAGGTCGCGCAGCCGCAAGGGTTGTTCGCCGCGGCCGGGCGCGAAGTCGAAACGGGTGCGCAGCGGCAGGTCGCGGGCGGGGCTGATCGCTTCGGCGGACAGGCCGAGGCCGCGGAAGCCGGAGAGCCCGGCTTCTCCGCGCACGCCCACGAGGCGGCCGTCCGGCGCGAAGTCGATCTCCCCGTCGCGAAGGAGCAGGTCGCCGCGGAGGTCGATGCCGGCCGCGAGCAGCACCGGCGCCACCGCCGGGTTGGTCGCGACCTCGGCCCCGGAGATCAGGGCGTGGTCAAGCCGGATGCGCCGGGAGCCGTCGGTCAGGGACTGCGCCGTGCCGGTCGCGAAAGAGGCCGGGGTATGCGCGCGGAACCCGAGCGCCCAAGGGCTTTTCGCCGACGGCCGTGAAGCGCTCAGGGCGATCTGCCGGAAGAGGATTTCGCCGAAGCGGACGTCCGTCAGTTCGGCGTCCGCCGAGAACGCGCCGTCGAGTCCGGCGCCGCGGGCGCGCAGGTTCAGGCGTCGCGCCGTCAGCGTCGTGCCATCGCGCCAGGCGGTCGACTCCGCAGAGCCGTTCAGCCGCCAATCCTCCGGCGCGCCGTCCGCGGCCAGTCGCGCTTCGGCATACAGACGCAGGCCGCGGAGATTGATCCGGCCGAGCTGCTCGCTGAATTCTTGTCCCAGCAGCACCTGCGCGGAAAGTTCCGCTTTGCCGTCGCTGCGTCCGGAGCAACGGATCGTCACCGCCGCTCCGCCGGAGCCTTCGGCCGCGGTGAGCGCGGTGTCGAGCGCGCCGAGCAAGCCGGCGAGACGGCGAGGCAACGGGGCCGGATCCGCGGTGTTCGTCCCCGCGCGAAGGAGTCCGGCGGGCAGTTCGCCGCTGACATGACAGGTGATCTTGCCCGCGCGGATCTGGGCGATGCGGAGGCTCACCCAGCGGCCTTCCTTGGCGATGTCCAGCGTGAGGTCGTCGATCAGGCTGCGGCGCCGGCCGTCATGGGCGACGGAGGCGGGGCACCATAGCTGCGCGCCGTTCAGCCTCAGGCGGGTCGGCGCGATCTCGCCGGCCAGCAGCCGGGCCGGCTGCAGCGCGACCTCCGCGCGTGCGGCGGTGAAGACTTCTCCGCTGAGCCCGGCGAACGAGACCGCGACGTCATCGGCCGCGAGCGTGAGGTCCGGTAGGATCCACAGGCCGCGGGCGCGGAAGTCGACGCCTTGCGCGGCGAGCCGTTCCGTGACGGCTTCCGTGACGAATTCCGGCAGCCGGACCGGGCCGTCATGATCGGCGAGCCAGGCCAGGCCGAGCTGGACCGGAAGGAGAAGCAGCAGGCAGGTGTTCGTCAGTCCGCGCAGGAAGCGACGCAACGGTGAGCTGCCGGGCTTCGCTTTCATTTCCCGGGCTCGGTCAGCAGCGGCGCGAGGATCGCGGCGAGCGCCGGCTCCAGGATGAAATCATCGTCGTCCGCCTCGTCACGCAGGAGCAAGGAGCGGTCGTGGAGAGGGGCGGAGCAAAGGTAGGTGCGGATCGTCTCGCTCGCGGCGCCCGCGCCGGTCGCGGCCTGGTCCGTCACGCGCAGTTCGTAGCGCCAGCCGCCGGCGCCGACGTCGCGACCGGGGAAGGCGGACGCGCGGACTTCCGCGAGCGCGAGGGCGAGCCGACGCGCGTTGGTCGGATCGAGCCGGCCCGTGCCCGCCCAGTTGCCATCGGGGCCGAGGCGGGCTTCGCCGACCACCTTGCCGTCGGCGCGGGCGGTCAGCCGCAGTCCGCTCACCCGCGCGCCTTGCGGCAGCGCGGCCACGGTGCGGCGGCGCCAGGCGGACGGTTCGACGTTCTGCTGGCCGCCATCAAGAAAAGAGACGTCGCAGACCGCCGCGAGCGGCGAGCCTTTGGCGTGCACGAGCCGGGTGCCGGCGCCGTTGTCGGGATCATCGGCGAAACCGAGCACGATGCGCTCCGCGCCGAACTCGAGTTCGACGGTCTGCGCCGGGGCGGCGGCGAGGGGCGCGCGGACAGAAGGCAGGGTCAGCCCACCTGCGACGGCCGGGGCGCGACGCGTGGCCCGCAGCTGCGCGAGTCCGGCGAGGAAGCGGCTGATGAGCCGGGCGTCCGCCTCGCGACGCTTCGTGGCGGTGGAGCCAGGCGCGACCGGAATCTCCCAGCGGGCGTCTTCGCCGAGTCCGTCGAGCCGATGCAGCGTGATGGAACGGCCGCCGGCGGAGACCGTGAAGCCCGTCACGAGCGCCGGATCGAAATCCGCCGGACGCGTGTCGGCGAGCGCGGCCCGCGGGGTCAGCCACTCGCGGAGTTCGTTCGCTTCGACCAGGAAGACCGCGGCGTTGTCTTCCAGTTTCGCGCAGAGCAGCTGCGGCTGGCCGGGCGCAGGGCGGCCGACGAGCAGGACCTGACGACCGTTGCCTTCGAGGGCGAGGCGGAGGGAGGGCTCGCTGAGCCCGGTCGCTTCGGCGGTGAGGTCGGCGAACTTGGCGGCGCGGAGGTTGGCGAGCGCGGCCACGGCGCGCGCGGTGGCGTCGGGATCGGCGGGAGCGTCGTAAGGCGTCTCGAAGCGCCACTCGGGCAGCTGGCCGCGGCGGCCGACGCGCGGGCGGGTTTCGGCGACGAGCGCGGTGACGACCTCGGCGTCCTTCTCCCGTTGACGGACCGAGACCGCGCGGGCCTCGAAGTCCGCGATCTCGAAGATGCGGTCGACCCGATAGCTCTCGGCGGTCGCGCCCAGGGCCGCGGCCATGGCGTCGGGCAGCGGGACGATGCGTCGGCCGTCTTCGGTCAGCAGGAAATGACGGCGGGTCGAAGCCTGGACGCCGACCTTGACCTCGACGGCGGCGCCCGCCTCGCCGGTCACCTTGACGGTCCAGCGCGCGGGCTCGAGGCCGTAGTCCTTGAGGCTCGCGCCGTTGGCCGTGACCTCGGCGACATCGAAGCCGCTCTCGGGGCTGATGAAGCGCAGTTCGTCGATCAGCCGTTGGACGGACCACACGTTCGCGGGCCAGTCGAAAGGCTCGAGCACGCGCCAGCCCGCGGGACGTTTCTCCAGGAGCATCCGCGTCGGCCCTTCGGCGACGGCGATGCGCGCCGGGTTGGCGGGGAAGAGCTGGGTCTGGCTGACGGCGGCGGCCCCGTGTCCGGACATGGCGCGCCAGACCAGACCGAAGGCGATCAGGTTGGCGAGGAGGAGGACGACGGTGGTGCGGGAGATCCGCATGGGCACGTCAACTCCTGCGTCGCCACACGGAAACCGCAAGCCCGACTGCGAGCACGCCGAACGGAATGAGGGCGAAGCGCACCGCCAAGGCCCAGAAGTCGGCGGCGGTCGCGGTCAGCTGATATTCACCCCCGGTGCGGGCGGGCAGCGAAACGGCCCGTTCGCGGTCGCTGAGCCAGGCGGCGGCCTGCGTGAGGAAGGCGCGGTTGCCGCCGCGGTCGAGCCGGCTGTTCGCCGCGATCTCGGAGGTGCCGACGACGACCAACCGGCCGCCGGCGCCGCCGACGTCTTGCCGGATGCCGGTCGCGCGTTCGGCCGCGGCGGCGACGCAGATCGGCCCCTCATGGTCGCGTTCACGGTCGTAACGCAGCGGCCGACGCGCCGGGTCCGTCTCACCCCAGGCGACGTCGGAGGAGGTGACGAGCGGGCGGACGTTGAGCGTGCTGTCCGGCGGACTTCCGAAGTCGAAGCTCGCCGGCCGGAGGCGGGCGGCGATGAGCGGCAGGTTCTGTTCGCGGAGCGGCTTGGTGAGGGGATGTTCCTCTTTCGGGGCGGGCAGCAGGCCGATGTCGCCGTCCGTGGTGCGGCGGGCGGGGTCCGGTTCCTGGACCTCGGCGTCGGGGGAGAACACGGCCCATTCGGCGAGCACCGGATCGAGCCCGTGGTCGCGGCCCGGATCGAGCAAGGCGAGCACCCGTCCGTTCCGTTCCAGCAGGTATTTGCGCAGCCGGTCGTTTTCGGCGGCGGAGAAGGGCGTCAGCGGACCCGCGACGAGCACCATCGAGGCGTCGCGCGGGATTTCGCCCACGGTGGCCAGGTCGAGCGGCCGGACTTCGAAGTTCCGGTTGCGGAGCTGGCGCGAAAGGAGCGACATCCCGCGGACCGGCGACGCGTCTTCCACGCCGAGTTCGCCGTGTCCCCTGGTCACGTAGCAGACGGCGGGCTTGTCTTCGGTGACTTCGATCAGGGCGGAGGTCACCGCTTCTTCGCCGCGGAAGGCCCCCTCCTTGGTCACGAAGTCCCGATAGCTGAGGTATTTCGCGCGACCGCCGCAGGCGAGCACCAGCACGACCGAGGCGTCCGGCGCGCCGTGGCGACCGGCGAGTTCGGAGAGCAGGGGCGCGTTGCGACCGCCACCGGCGAGTTCGACGGCCAGCCAGTTGCCGCCTTGGCGGCCGGTCTCGACGACGTACGCGTCGAGCAGCTTGAGCAGGCGGGCGCGCAGGTACTGGGCCTCTTCGGCGCCTTCGTTCGTCAGCACGACGGCGCGGACCCAGCCGCGGGAGCGGCCGGCGCCCACGGGACTGCGGCGGCCCGCGGCGCGGACGGTCTCGACGGATTCCGGCGCGAGGGAGTGGCGCCGGTCGGCGGAGATGTCCCGGCGCATGCGGAACTCGGGCAGCGAAGCCAGCGTGTTCACGGCCACCGCGAGCGCGATCGCGAGCAGCGCCTGCGTGAGGCGGTTGAGGCGCCGGATGGGCCGGACGGAGCCGAAGTCGTCGCGCGGGGAGCTCATGTCATTCCTGGCCCTCCACGGTGAGCACCGCCAGGCCGAGGCAGAGCAGCGTGCCGGTGCCGTACAGCACGAGCGGACGCGCGTCGAGGACGCCGTCGGTGAAATCCTGGAGATGGCCGAACGTCCGCAGGTGCGCGGCCGGTTCGCGCAGCCAGCCGAGCCATTCCCAGTTCTCGATCGGCAACGTCTCGAGCGCGCCGCCCGCCGCCGTCAGCGCGAGCAGGCTGATGAAGGCGAGCAGCGCGGCCAGCGCCGCGGAACGCGTCACGCAGCTGCAGAGGATGCCGATCGCGACATGGAGGAGGCCGCTCACCGCGATGAAGCAGAGGCCGCCCCAGAGCGAAGAGGCTTCGCCGAGCGCGCGGGCGTTCGCGCCGTCGAGCCGCTGGGCGGTGAGGAAGGGGAAGGCGGCGAACGCCAGCCAGAACAGCGTCCAGACGATCCACACCGAGAGGAACTTCGCCCAGACCACGGCGGCCGGGCTCGCGGGCGTCGTGAGCAGCGCCGTGAGCGTGCCCGAGCGACGTTCCTCCGCGAACGTGCGCATGGTCAGCAACGGCAGCACGCAGAGCAGGGGCAGCCAGAAGAACCAGAGCGTGGCCTCGACGGGCGACCGCGAGGTCGGCGCGCGCGCGCCGTCGATGAGCGCGAAGAAATGGATGCCGCCCATCAGGGCGAGGAAGAGGGCGGCGGCCGCCCAGGTGTTCCACGACAGCGCGGCGGTGCGCAGCTCGTGCGCGAGGAGGGTGCGGAAGTGTCGCATCAGGAGCGACGGCCCTCCCCGGGGGCGCGCCGCGTGGCGGCGAGGAAGATGTCTTCGAGCCCGAAGCGTTCTTCGGCGATCTCGCGCAACGCGAGCCCGGCGCCGATGAGGGCGCCGGCCAGCGTCTCGCGCGCCGGCGAGCCCGTGGGCAAGGCGACGCGGAAGGTGTGCCAGCCGTCGGCGGACGCCACGGCGACGACGCCGGCCGCGGGTTCGGCGCTCCGGCAGGCGGCGAGCAGGGCGGCCTCGTCGGCGCGCGTCACGACGGTGAAGGTGACCTCCGGCAGCAGTTCGCGTCGCAGGTCTTCGGTGCGTCCCTGCGCCACCAGCCGGCCGCGGTTGATGATCACGACCTTGTCGCAGACCTGTTCGACCTCGTGCAGGATGTGGCTCGAGATGAGCACGGCCATCTTCCCGCGCAGCGAGCGGATGAGTTCGCGGATGCCGAGGATCTGGTGCGGATCGAGGCCGATGGTGGGTTCGTCGAGGATGACGACCCGCGGCTCCGCGAGGAGCGCGTCGGCGATGCCGACACGTTGGCGGAAACCTTTCGAGAGCTGGCCGATGAGCCGGCCCGACGCGCGGCGCGTGAGGTCGCAGTCTTCCATCACGCGGCGGACGCGTTCGGCCACGCGTTCCGGGGCGACGTCCTTGAGGCGCGCGCGCAGCGTCAGGTATTCTTCCACGCGCAGGTCCTCCGGGAGCGGGTTGTTCTCCGGCATGTAGGCGAGATGACGCTTCGCGCCGGCGGGATCGAGCGCGACCGAGACGCCCCAGATGGCCGCGCGGCCCGAAGTGCCGGACATCGTGCCGGCCAGGATGCGCATGGTGGTCGACTTGCCGGCGCCGTTCGGGCCGAGGAAGCCGACGATCTCGCCCGGCGCGACGGAGAAGCTCAGGTCTTCGACCGCGGTCAGCGAGCCATAGCGCTTGGTCAGCCTTTCCGCCACGACGGCGGCTTCCGGCAGAGGCGCGGCTTCGTTCATGGGTTGGTCTCCGGAGGGAAGGGTGACGGTCTCGTCGGCTCCGTGCCGACGGGTGTCCAGAAGACACGCCGAACGCCCTTTATTGGCAAGGTTATTAGGGGGCGGGAGGCCGGCCGGAGCCGGTCGCCGTCACCGCTTACTTGCCGGCCGGGGCGGCGGGAGCGATCAGCGAAGGTTCGGAGCGGACCAGCATCTCCTTGTCGGACTTCCAGACATGGTTCGCACGGAGTTTCTTGTCCATCGCGTTGAGCCACTTGCTGGCTTCGGCGGTGTCGCCCTTGGCGACGGCGACGTTGGCCAAGGTGAGCATGGCGAAGCCACGGAGGGTCTCGGCGACGGCGACGTCATCCGCGACTTCGGCGAGCGCCTTGGTGGCGCCGGCGTCACCGGCTTCCAGGCGGCAGAGGGCGGCGTAGAGGCGGGCGCGAGCGGCGAGGGCGTTGACGGCAGGAGCGGTACCGGCGAGGCCGGCCAGGCGGCGGGCTTCGTCGAAAGCCTTGGCGGCGTCGGCGAACTTACCGGCGCGCTTGAGGTCGTCGGCGACGTCCGTCAGCGCGATCGCGGCCAGGGGCTCGCCCGCATGGCGGGTGGCGAAGGCGCGGCGGGCGGCTTCGTCCTGACAGGCGGTGAATTCTTCGCCGAGGGCTTCGCGCTGGGCTTCGTTCCAGAAGAAAAAGGCAAGGTAACCGAGGATGCCGACCACGACGGCCACGGTGGCCTTGACGATGACGCCCTGGTTGCGCTCCCAGAAGAGCCAGAGGCGGTCCTCGGCGTCCGCGTTGACGAAATCCTCGTCGACGACCACTAGGTTACGGTCATCGCCGGCCGGGGGCTGCTTGCTGGAACGGTCTTCGGGCATGGGGGGTCAACCCTTGGGAAAGGACCGATTGTGTCAACCTTCCCCGCCTTCCCCGCCTACGGGCTTGTCCCCGCCCCCCGGAGAGTAAGTATGAGGCACACATGAGCGCCTCTGCCGCTGTCCTTTCGCTCCTCCAAGCCGCCCAAGACAAGGGGCAGCTTTCCGCCGCCAGCCTGGCTAACGCCGGCGATTGGCTCCGCTCGGGGGCCCTGCCGGCCGAGGCTTTGGCCTCCTTGCGCGATCTCTGCGAACGCGGGGCCTGGGCCGAGCTCGAGGACCGCTTCTATAAGGGAATCGCCTTCGGTACCGGGGGGATGCGCGGCCGGACGGTGGGCCGGGTCTCGGCGGCCAATGAAGTGGATGCCCAGGGCTTGCCGGTCCGCGCCGCCATCGGCTCGGCCTGCCTCAACGACATCAACGTCCTCCGCGCCGTCATCGGCCTCTGGAAGCACGTCTCGGCCACCCAGCCGGGCGCCCGCCTGGTCGTCGCCCATGACGTCCGTCACTTCTCCCGTCATTTCGCTGAGCTGATCGCCGGAGCCTGGACGGAGCTCGGCGGCGAGGCCTACCTCTTCGCCGGCGCCCGCTCCACCCCGCAGCTGAGCTTCACGGTCCGCCATCTCGGCGCCCACGCCGGCGTGGTCATCACGGCCAGCCATAATCCTTCGCACGACAACGGCTTCAAGTGCTGCCTCGGTGATGGCGGACAGGTCCTGCCGCCGCACGACGGCGCGATCGTCGCCGAAGTCGGCAAGCTCGGCCCGGCCGACGTCGCGCCGTTTCTCGCGAAAGACCTCGCGCGCGTGCTCACCGTTCCGGCCTCGGCGGAGGACGCCTATCTCGCCCGCCTGGCCGGCATCGTGCTCGATCCGGAGATTATCGCGCGGCACACGCCGAAGGTCGTCTTCACGAACGTCCACGGCACGGGCGACGTCATGGTCGTGCCGGCGCTGCGCCGCGTGGGCATCGATCCGCATCTCGTCGAGGAGCAGCGTGAGCACGACGGCCGCTTCCCGACCGTCGCCTCGCCGAATCCGGAGAACGCCAGCACCTTCGCCCTCGCGCTGAAGCTCGCCGCCGAGATCGACGCCGACCTCATCCTCGCGACCGACCCTGATTCGGACCGCGTCGGCGTGGCCTGCCCGCTGCCGGCCGGCGGCCACCGTCTCCTCAACGGCAACGAAGTCGCCGCCCTGCTGGCCGAGTTCCGCCTCTCATCCCTGAAGGACGCCGGCATCCTGCCCGAAGGCGGCTCGCCGAACGCGGCGGTCGTCAAGTCCCTCGTGACCACGCCGCTCGTCGCCGCGATCTGCGCCCGCCATGGCGTCCGCTGCGTCGAGACGCTCGTCGGCTTCAAGTGGATCGCCCGCAAGCTGGAGAACTGGACGCGTCGCCTCGTCGAAGGCGCCGGCGCCGACGCCCCCGCGCTCCCTTTGCTCCGACGCGCCCCGCTCGCCCTGCGTCATTCGACCCTCTTCCTGCTCGGCGCTGAAGAGAGCTATGGTTACCTCGCCGACGACGCCGTCCGCGACAAGGACGCCAACGCGACGGTGGTCATGCTCTGCGAGTTCGCCGCGCTGCTGCGCTCACGCGGTCGCACGCTGCTCGACGCGCTCGACGTCCTGCATCTCCGCCACGGCGCGCACCACGAGGACCTGCTGAACCTTTCGTTCGAAGGCGCCGAGGGCGCCGCATGCATCCGTCGTATCGTCGCCTCCTGGCGCAAGTCCCCGCCCGCCGTCATCGACGGCTCCAAGGTCCTCCGCGTCACCGACTACGAGCGCGACAAGGTGCTCGACGCCGAAGGAGAGCGCGTGCCGCCCGAGGAGTTCATCCTCGCCGAGCTGGCCGACGGCCGCCGGATCGCCGTCCGCGCTTCCGGCACCGAGCCGAAGGCGAAATTCTATTCCTTCGCCAAGGCCGACGTCGCCGACGCCGATGACCTGGCCGCCGCCCGCGCCCGCGCCCGCGCCTCGGCGCTCGCCCTCCGCGCCTGGCTCGAAGCCGACGCCAAGGTCCGCGCGAAATAATCTCATGAAGACCCCGTTCCTCCTGCCTCTCCTGCTCCTCGTCGGTTGCGCCGGCCCGGTCGGCGACCGTTCCTTCGTCGTCGAGAAGACGCCGGCCGCGGCCGCCTTGTCGGGACAGCCGGCCGCCGAGGGCGCGCTGAAGGACCGAGTCCGTGAGGCCAACGAGAAGAATGACGACCGCCTGCTCAAGCGCGACTGGCGCGCGGCGAAGCCGGCCGTCGGTCCGCAGCCGTAAGCTTACTTCAGTTTCATCCCGAAGTGCCGGGCGAAGTAGACGTCGAGCGATTCCGCGATCGCCGCGGCCGTGGCCGCCCGGTGGGCCGGCGTATCGCGCATCGGCCCGGGTACTTCGAGCTGCGCGGCGTCGAGCTGGGATTTGTCCCGTGAGCCGTGAGCCGCGATATCATACGCGCCGTTGAAGTAAGGATCCTCCAGGAGCAGGACCTCGCGGGGGGACGGCACCGACGGGACGCCGCGCGCCGCGAACAGTCCGCCGAGGCTCGTCTCGCCGCGCAGGAGTTCGGAGAACTTCGCCGGCGTCCGCTGACTGAGCCAGCGGATCGAGGAACGGGCGGCGACCGAGGTGTCGTTGTCCAGACGTTCGTCGGTCAGACGCAACTCGGAGCCCTTCAGCAGATAGCCGATCTCGATGCGCGGCTTCGGGTGGCCGTGCGAATGGAGGTCCAGGTAGAGCCCGTGCTTCGAGCGGGCGAGGACCGCGGACTCGGCTTCGTCGATGAAGGCATGGTATTCGCGCCAGACCTGCTCGGCCTTCGGCTGACCGGCGGCGCCTTCGGCGATCTCCCGGTTGCAATCCACCTTCTTGCGCGAGAGTTCGCAGACCACCAGTTGCGGAGCCTGGCCGAAGCGGGTGCGCAGCGCGTCCCGGAGGGCATGGCCGAGCGCGGTAGCGTAGGAGTCGCGCACGGTCACGCCGCTCGTCCGGTCAGGGATGTCGGCGGGCTTCGCCGCGCCGTCATGCGGCACCGAGAGCACGATCGGGAGTTCGCCGGGCCAATGCCGGATGAAGCCAGAGGCGCTGACGCGCGGGGTTTCCGCGGCCGGTTCGGCCGCCGGCGCGACGAGCGCGACGAAGCCGAGGCAGAGCGTGACCAGCGGGGTGAGCGGTCGGGGCATGCGTAAGGAAAGCCCGGCGGCCCGGCCGGGTCAAGCGGGGGCGGTCAGCGGACGGCGCCGCCGGCGAGCAAGGCGCGGACCGCGGCCTCCTCGGGCACGTCGTCCGCGGTGCTGGCCGCGCCGACGCCGTCCTGCAGGACGAAGCGCAGCTTGCCGCCGCGGACCTTCTTGTCGCGACGCATCGCGGCGAGCATCGGGTCGAGCTTGAGCGGCGCGCGCAGGGCGGTCGGCAGGGCGTGGGACTTCAGCACGGCCTCGACCTGTTCGGCCTGGGCGGCGGTGCAGTGCTTCAGTTCGGCGGAAAGGCGGGCGGCCATCACGAGACCGACGGCGACCGCTTCGCCGTGGAGGTAGGCGCCGTAGCCGGCAGTCGCTTCGATCGCATGGCCGAAGGTGTGGCCGAGATTCAGGAGCGCGCGGCCGCCCTGGGCGCTGGTCTCGCGTTCGTCGCCCGCGACGACGGCGGCCTTGATCTCCACGCAGCGGCGGATGACGCGCGGCAGGAGCGGATGATTCCAGGCGAGCGGCGAATTCTGTTCGAGCAGACCGAAGAGGTCGGCGTCGGCGATGATGCCGTGCTTGATCACCTCGGCCATGCCGGCGGCGAACTCGCGCGACGGCAACGTGGCCAGCAGGTCGGTGTCGGCGAAGACGGCCGTGGGCTGGTGGAAGTTGCCGACGAGGTTCTTGCCGGCGGCGAGGTTGATGCCCGTCTTGCCGCCGACGGAGCTGTCGACCATCGCGAGCAGGGTGGTCGGGAGCTGGTAGAAATCGACGCCGCGCTGATAGGAAGCGGCCGCGAAGCCGGCGAGGTCGCCCACGACGCCGCCGCCGAGCGCGAAGACCGCGCCGTCGCGGGCCACGCCGTTGGCGGCGAGGAAATCCCAGACGCGGGCGAGTTCGGCGGCCGACTTGGCCGTCTCGCCGTCCGCGGCGGTGGCGAGCACCGGCATCAGGCGAGCGAGTTCGGCGGCGAAACCCGACTGCGCGGCGGCGACGCCGGGCGAGGTGATCGCGACGCACTTCTGGCCGGCGGCCAGACGACGTTCGGCGGCGGCCAAGGCCTCGCGGCGCATCCCGGCCCCGATGCGGACGGGGTAGGAGCGTGAGCCTAGTTCGACGGTGACGGTCTCGGCCGACATGACGTCACGCTGGGGCGAGCGACCCCCGCTGGCAAGACAACCTCACTCGGCCAGGCCGACGATCGAGCGGGCGTAGGCCCGTGCGTCGAAGGGCTGCAGGTCGGCCGGCTGCTCGCCGACGCCGATGAAGCGGACCGGCACGCCGAGCTCGCGGACGACCGCGACGAGCGCGCCGCCGCGGGCGGTGCCGTCGAGTTTGGTCACGATCAGGCCGGTGAGGCCGACGGCTTCGTGGAAGATGCGGGCCTGTTCGATGGAGTTGGCGCCGAGCGAGCCGTCGAGGACGAGCCACTTCTCGTGCGGCGCGCCGTCATGGGCCTTGGCCGTCACGCGGACGACCTTGCGCAGTTCTTCAAGGAGGTGCGCCTTGGTGTGCAGGCGGCCGGCGGTGTCGAGGATGACGAGGTCCGCGCCGCGCGCGACGCCCGCCTTGACGGCGTCGAAGGCCACCGCGGCAGGGTCCGCGCCGGCGGCGCCGCCGACGACTTCGACGCCGAGTCGTCCGGCCCAGGCGGAAAGCTGTTCGCCGGCGGCGGCGCGGAAGGTGTCGCAAGCGCCGAGCAGGCAGGTCTTACCTTCTTCGCGCCAGCGCCAAGCGAGCTTCG
Source organism: Opitutales bacterium (assembly GCA_964202105.1). Lineage (GTDB taxonomy): Bacteria > Verrucomicrobiota > Verrucomicrobiia > Opitutales > UBA953 > UBA953. The sequence goes on from CAXNHL010000002.1 coordinate 15,429, forward strand.
CGGCGGTGGTCGTCTTGCCGGCGCCATTGACGCCGAGGAGCATGATCACGTGCGGCTTCGCGAGGGCGGGCGCGGCGGCGGTCTCGCCGCCCAGCGCGCGCACGATGCTTTCGGCCGCGGCTTCGGCGGGCGAGGTCTTGCGGAGCGCGGCTTCGGTCTTCCAAGCGGCCCGGGCTGCTTCGACGACCTCGTCGGCGGTGGCGGGGCCGAAGTCGGCGGCGATCAGCCGCTCGCGCAGCTGCTCGGCGGACGCGGCGTCCATCGGTCGCGCCAAGAGATTGGCGACGGCCTCGGCCGTGCGGCTCAGGCCGGACTTCAGTCGCTCGAAGAAGCCCGCCATGGCTCAGCCGCCCTCGGCCTTGCGCGGGTCGCGCCCGAGCTCTTCCTTATAACTGTCGAGGATGCCGTTCACGAAGCGCTTGGACTCCTCGGTCGAGAACTCCTTGGCGATGTCGACGGCCTCGTTGATGCTCACGACCGGCGGGATGTCCGTGCGGCGCATGAGCTCGAAGATGGCGACGCGCAGGATGGCGAGGTCGACGCGGGCGATGCGGCCGAAGGCCCAGTTCTTGGCGTACTTGCCGATGATCTCGTCGATGAGGGCGAGGTCGCGGATGACGCCCTGGATGAGCTCCTCGGCGAAGGCGTAGTATTCGCGGGGCTGCGGGCGTTCGGAGAAGAAGTCGAAGAGGGCCGTGACCATGTCGGCGTGGCGTTGGACTTCCCACGAGCACAGGAACTGCATCGCGACGACGCGGCTGTCGTGGCGGCGGTTGCGCTTGGCCGGCGGGGCGGCGGGATCCGGGACGACCGGCTCTTCCGGGGCGACGATGGCGATCTCGACGCCGGCGGGGACGTTATGGCGGCGGAACGCGTCGACGGTCTTCTGGTTGGAGCCGATGATCTCGATCAGGCGACGATGGCTGCGGATCTCCTCGCGGAGCGCCGTGCGCGGCTCCTCGACCTGGGAGGGCAGCGGGAAGGGGCCGGAGATGCGGGCGCCGGAGCCGACGACGCTGGCGATGATGTCGGCCGCGGTCTGGTCCGCCATGCGGTAGTCGACGCCTTTGATCCGGATGCGGATCTTGGCGCGCGCGGAGGCGGAGATAGGCGAGTCGTTGTCCATCGGTCAGTTCTGGGCGAAAGGTTCCTGGCCGCCGCGCTTGCGTTCCTCTTCCTCGACCTGGTCGAGACGGGCGCCGAGCGTGATGCGGTGGCGGGCCATCGTCAGGGCGGCGTGGGCGAACTCCGTGCCGCGGTCCAGCGAACCCTGGCAGCGGGCGACGGCCTGCTCGCGGGTGTTCGTCACGACGATGCCGTTGATCATCGGGACTTCGGAACGGATGGCCGCGTCCTGGAGGGCCTGGGCCGTGGAGTGCGCGATGATCTCGTGGTGCGGGGTGTCGCCGGCGACGACGACGCCCAAGGCGATGACGCAGTCGTAATCACCGGTCATGGCCGACATGTAGGCCGCGAAGGGAATCTCGCCGGAGCCGGGGACGGCGACCTCGACGATCGAGGCGGCGGGCACGCCGGCGGCGCGCAGGCCTTTGACGGCGTTCTTCTTCAGGGCCTGGACCAGCTCGCCATTGTAACCCGCCGTCACGAGGGCGAAGCGGAGTTCGGCGCCATCGATGGCGTCAGGGGTGGGCTTGTCTAGGCTCATGGCAGAAGAACGGATTGCCGATGGAGTCGCTTAAGAACCCGTCTGCAAGCGGAAACGGCCGAAAACCCTTAGAACGGAACCTGCTCGACGATCTCCAGCCCGTAACCGCCGAGTCCCACCACCTTGCGCGGGTTGTTCGTGATGAGGCGGATGCGGCGCAGGCCGAGGTGCGAAAGGATCTGGGCGCCGATGCCGTAGTCGCGCGCGTCCATCTGGCCGAGACGCACGCCATCTTGGTCGGCCTGCATGCCCCCGAAGGGCTGGGCGACGTGGACGATGACGCCATGGCCGGCCTTGGCGACGGCTTCGAAACTGGAGGCGAGCGAGGCGCCCGCCCCGAAGGCGCTGCCGCGGAAAAGGTCGCCGAGCATGTTCTCGCGCTGGACGCGGACGAGCGTGGGAGACTCGTCCGGCTGGCCGAGGGTGAAGACGAGGTGCTGGCGCCCGTCGGGCAGCGAACGGTAGACGCGCAGGGTGAACTCGCCCCACGCCGACTTGAAGGGGCTTTCGGCGACGAGCTCGACGAGGCGTTCGCGGCGGTGACGGAACTCGATGAGCTGCGCGATGGAGATCATGTGCAGGCCGAACTTGCGCTTGAGTTCGACGAGCTCGGGCAGGCGGGCCATCGAGCCGTCCTCGTTGAGGATCTCGCAGATGACGCCGCTCGGGTGCAGGCCGGCGAGGGAGGCGAGGTCGACCGCGGCTTCGGTGTGGCCGGCACGCTGGAGCACGCCGCCCGGACGGGCGAGGAGCGGGAAGATATGGCCGGGCTGCACGAGCGCCTCGGGTTTGGCCTGAGGGTCGGCGAGGATCGCGATGGTCTTCGCGCGGTCGTAAGCGGAGATGCCGGTGGAGATGCCTTCGGCGGCATCGACGGAGACCGCGAAGGCGGTGCGCTGCGACTCGCGGTTCTCGGGCACCATCTGGGAGATGCCCAGGCGACGCAGCTGATGCTCGACCGTCGGGACGCAGATGAGCCCGCGCGCATGGCGGATCATCATGTTGACCGTCTCGGGGGTGGCCTTGGACGCCGCCATGACGAGGTCGCCCTCGTTCTCGCGGTTCTCGTCGTCGGTCACGATGACGAGCTTCCCGGCGGCGATATCCGCCAGGGCTTCCTCGATGGTGTCGAAGGGCTCGTTCATGAAAGTGGGAGGTTCGAACTTGGTCGTAACCTCCCACGGTGCAAGCGGGGAGATGGGTCCCCGCTTATGAAAACGAGCCGGATGGCTTATTTGGCGGCCTTGCCCTTGCCCTTGCCTTTGCCCTTGGCGGCCGGCGCGGCCGGCTTCGGGGCGGCGGCCATGGCTTCGGCGATCTGCACGCTGGCATCCTTCCAGGAGGTCTTGGGCTCGGCCTTGGCGCTCCAGATCACGAGATTACGGAAAGTGGCCGACTGTCCCCCGCAGGTGAAGCCCGGGTTGGCTTTCTCGGCCTTGAAGAGTTCGTCGCGTCCGAAGCCGCTGATCTTGCCGTCAATCGTCGCGACCATCGTGTTGCCGACCATCTCCAGTACGACGCGGTGCCAGCTGCCGGCTTCGAAGGCGTGCGCCTGATTCAGGAAGATGACGGACTTGTCGGGACCGTCGTGGTCATGGTCGTCCTTCTGGATGCGCAGCGAGGTCGGCGTGATGAGCACGCGGGCGACGTGTTCCTTGGCGTCATTGATGCTCAACGAGACGGACTTGGCGCCATCGAGGCGGAATTCGAAGGCGGCGACGAAGTCCTGGAGCTTCGTGTTCACGCGGCCGGCGGCGCCATGCTTGTCTTCGGGCAGTTCTTCGACGCGGATGCCGTCGGCGTTCCGCTCCCACTTGCCCTTGGCAATCTTCCACTGGGCGGCGGCCGCTTCCTTGGTCAGGGCGTCGGCGACGAGTTCCTTGTCCGGCTGCGCGAGCAGGGTGGACGGGGCTTCGGCGGCGGCGAGCGGTGAGACGAGGGCGAGGAGAGCGAGGAGGCGGAGCGACATAAGAGGAGGGAGTGTATGGATGTAACCGCGGAAACGGACGAGGGTTGCGATTATTCGTAGGTCAGCTGCGCGGATAGGACGCTGTCCTCGTCGGCCACGAAGCGGACCCAGTAGGCGTTCAGCCAGGATTCGAAGGCGTGGGTGATTTCTGCGCCGGCCGCGACCTCGAAGGTGCGATAGGCGGAGGTACGGCCGTCGCCGGCGACGTCGAGGAGCACGGATACACGGACGGCCTTCGCGCCGTGGTTGGTCAGCTTGAGGGTCTTCTGGTCGTAGCCGGTCATGAGGTACGGATCCGAGGGGGTGCCTTTCTGGACGGCGGTATTCTTCCACGGGCCACCGAAGCCGCGCGGCTTGCCGAGCTTCCAAAGGTCGTCGGCGGCGCCGACCCACACGGCGGCCTGGCCGTCGTCGGAACGGATGACATGGCGGTCGCCCTTCGCGGCTTCGGGCGAGACGCCGCTGAGCACGAGCAGGCCGCGATAGGAGCAGTAGTCATGCACGGCGGCGTCGCTCGTGGCGATCGGGCGCATGCGGATGGCGCCCTTGGCATTCAACGCCGGCAGTTCGTAGAAGGTGCCGTGCGCCTGGAGCATGTCGCGCTCAGTGCAGACTTCGCGGGCCTTGCGCAATGCCGAGCGGCCGAGCAGTCCGTCGTGCGCCGCGGAGGGCGAACGCGGCAGACGCCAGCGCACGCCGCTTTCCTCGAAGATGACGGACGCCGCGTCGGCGGTGACGATGCCCTGCGGGATGGGCGTGTTCTTCTGCACGAAGGCGGCGACCTGCGGGTCCGCCATCTTGGTGAGCTTGAGGTCGGCGGAGAGTTCGTAGGCCGCGCCGACGGTGGTCTGGTCGGGCGTCACGGTCGCGGCCAGCACGGAAAGGGTGCGGAGGTTCGCTCCGCGCGTGAGCAGGAAGGCGCCCAGCGATGTCGCGTCGCCGGCCTTGCTGAGTCCGTTGAAGAGCACGTTGCGTTCGGTCGCACGTTTGTCTTCGGCGGCGTATTGGAACGTGACGCTCGCCTTGGCGACGTCGCGGTCGGCCTTCGCGCGAATCCAGGCACCAGGCAGGGCCGCCGGGATTTCGACCCAAGCCGAGGCTTCGCCGGCTTTCAGCGCGACGTCGCGCCAGGCTTTCCACTGACCGTCGCCCTGGGCGTCGATCTCCAGCGTGTAGTTCGTCGCGGCTTCGCCGTCATGAGCAAGGAAGACCGCGCGCTTGGCGAAGCCCGCGAGCAGGAACGGATCGGAGGCGACGCCGGCCTTGACCGGTTCATCGACCCAGACGCTGCCGCGACCGATGGCTGGGCCGAGCTTATCGGGCGCGTCGAGCGCCGTGAACCAGAGATTGGACTGCGACTGGCCCGGGCCGGCGAGCGCGCCTTTCGCAGGACGCTTGTTGAGGAATTCGGATTTCGCGGTGTCGTCGCAACCGAAGACGAGGCGGTCCTGCCAGCGCGTGAAGTCGCCGATGACTTTCAGATAGGCGGAGCGCGGCGCGAGGCCAGCGGACTGCTTGGACGAGAAGTTCGCCGGGAATTTCCAGAAGAGGCCGTGCATGGTCATCAGGCGCGAGCCTTCCTCGCCGATGTCGCGGATACGCGGCCACTCGGTGTTCCAGCCGTGGGCGCCGTCGTAAGAGTGGCTGCCTTTGGGCAGGCGGTAGCTCGTCCACTTGCCGTCTTCCATCACCATCAGGATGACGGAGCGAAAATCCCAGCCGACGGTCCACAGCGGATCTTTCGCCGGATCGGCGTTGCCGGTCAGGCCGCCGGGCCCGGTGACTTCGGTGAACTGGTTGCGGCGGACGAGCGTCCAGTTGCCTTCGCCGTTGAACGAGCCGAGGCCTCCGCTGACGATGGTCGGATCGACGAGCGCCTTCGGGCTTAGCTCACCGTTGTTCGCGAGAATCACCTGGCCTTGGCCGGAGTAGAGGCCCTTGCCGTGATAGCCTGCGAGGGTCGAAGTGATCGTGGCCGGGCTGACCTCCGCGGTCTGGCCGGGCTTGGGCTTATTCTTGATCTCCTTGATGAGGCCTTTCACCGCGAGCGTGCGGACGTCGACCTCATACAGGCCGTCCTCCATCGTGGCGAAGTAGACCTTGTTCGCGGGGTCCGTCAGGTGACGAGCGTTGCCGGTGAGGCGGCCGGGCATGAGTTTCGGCGGGATGACGCGCACTTCACGCTCGGCGCCGATGAAGTAAGGCCCGATGACGAGCTGGTTCGACTCCTTATGGATCATGCGGTTGGCGGGCGTGCCGCCGACGCTTTCCAGCCGCACGATCTGTCGCAGGTCCGGCGTGATCTCGTAGAGCTTGTCGCTCGAGCCGTAGGGCAGGTGCGGGCCATAAGTGATGACCCAGAGGCGGTCGGCCCACGGGACGACGGCGCCGGTGCCGCATTCGCCTTCGTTGTTGAAATAGGCGAGCTCGGGATAGATGCCGGACCATTCCTGCGGCGCGGCCGAGGAGGAAGACGCCAGTGTGGCCAGGGCAAACGCGGCGAACGAGCGGAGCGAAGACGGGGTCATGGCGTAACTTTCCCCGCCTGCCTGAAGGTGGCAAGGTCAGGATAGCGCGCGCAGAATAAAGGCCAGCAGCAACCAGCATGCTAAGAGGAACGCCGGGACGCCCAGGAGCCTTGCCAGGCTCCTGGACTGCGCCTGCGCAAGGAACGTCGCGGCCAGGAGCGCGCCTCCGACGGGCCCCAGCCAGCGATGCGGCAGGGATAGCTCCAGATTCAGGCCTGGCAGCTCCGCGCAAACCTGCGCGATCCAGGTCATCCCGTGCAGCCACGCTCCGGCGATTCCGTTGATCCACATCGCCGGCCAGGCGAGCCCATCGCTCACGCCGCAGGCCACGGACGCCATGCCGAGCATCAGCGGAATCTCCGAGAGCGGCACGAGCACGAGGTTCACGAGGACGCCGCCCCAGCTGGCCTTGCCGAAGAGCCCGAGCGTCAACGGCGCGCCCGCGAGCGTGGCGGCGAGCGAGACGCAGAGTCCCCCGAGCAGGAATTTTCTCACGCGCCAGCGGAGTCGCTGCGTCGCGGTCTGCGCGGCGCCCGGCGTAAGCCGTTCCTCCTCGGTCGGCCGGGCGCACAGTTCCGCGGCCGGGCCGCCCGCCGCGATGATGCCGAGCACCGCCGCATAGCTGAGCTGGAAGCCAGCGTCGGCGCACGCTTCCGGCGAGAGGATCAGCGTGACCGCACAGGCGAGGGCCAGCGACTGGAGGGCCGGCGTGTCGCGTTCGCCGACCCGCCCGCCCCAGAGGAAGGCGGCCATGATCCAGGCGCGCACCGAGGAAGGCGACGCGCCCGTCACCTGCACGTAGAGCCAGAGCAGCGCGAGGATGGCGACACCGGCCGGGATTTCCGGCAGGCGCGCGCGGCGCGTCAGCCAGAGCAAAGCGGCCGCCATGCCGGCGATGTGCAGGCCGCTGATCGCGAAGAGGTGCAGCGTGCCGGTCGTCGCGAAGGCTTCCTTGGCTTCCGCGGGCAGGAGCGCCGTACGCCCCAGCATCGTCGCGGCGAGCAAAGCGCCGCCATCGGGATCATGCCAAGGCATCTGGCGCAACCAGGCGTCGAGCCGACGCTGCTGCGCTTGTCGCCAGCGCGCGAAGCGCGAAGCCGGCGCGAGTTCGCCGAGCACCCGTCCGCCGCGCAACTTCAACGTCGCTCCCTGCGAGCGTAGCCAGGCGTCATAGCCGTCGACGTCCTGCTTGATCGCGACGAGTCCGCCGGCGAGCATGAGCTCGGCGCCTTCGGCCGGACAGTCGCCGCGCGCGGAGAGGGCGACGCGTCGTCGGAAGAACGGCCCGTCGCGTTCGGTGATCCAGCCGAGGCCGGTCCAGCCTTCACCATCGGCCCGTGGGGAGGCGCGCTCGATCATGACCGCCACTTCGACGAAAGGCCGGCGCACGACGGGCGTGTCTTGCGGCGGTGTGCGGAGGTGATGCCAGGCTGCGCCGAGGCAGGTCCCCGCGATCACGAGCATGACGGAAGCGAGCAGCGCGCGGGAGCGGGACGCCCAGGCGATGGCGCCAGCGACAGTTCCCGCGAGCAGCCAGTGGCCGGGGTCGACGCCGATCCAAGCGTCGAGCGAGCAGCCGAGGAGGAGGGGCAGGGCGAGCCAGAGCGCCGGACAGTGTCCGAAGCGGTCGGGGGTCAGGGAGTCTTGCTCCAGGGAGTCGGGCCTTGCCATGGACGGAGGCCATGGTCGCCGACGGGCAGGGATCGGACCTCCGCGGCGAGCGAACCCCAGGCGGGGTGCTTGGCGAGGGCCGGGTCCTGAAGCAGATTCCTTAGGGGTAAGATGACGAACCCACGGGAAGACCACCTAGGGTGGGGGAGGGTCACCGTCGGACTGTCCCACTTCCCCACTTCATAGAAGAGCAGATCGATGTCCAAGGTCCGGGGGCCATTGCGGTTCGTCGTCCGTTCCCGACCCAATTGCCGCTCAATTTCGAGGGTCGCGGCCAGTAATTCGTCGGGATTTTTATCGCAAGCAATTGCCAGACAAAGGTTTAAGAAATTAGGCTGATCGGTATACCCGACCGGATCGGAGTCGAACGCCTCGGAAATGGCTAAAATCTGTACTCCCGGGAGTTCCCCCAGGCGGGCGATGGCTCGGGCGAGAAGGTCGGCCCGCTCCCCGAGATTGCTGCCGAGGCCCAGGATATAGTGGAGGGGGGCTCTGCTCACGCCCGCTCGCGCCGGATCTTGACCGAAATCGCGTCAAACTCCGCCGCCACGGGGGCGAAGGGCTTGTTCACCTCGACGGTGACCGCCTTGACCACGGTGAAAGTCCCCAGAATTCGCGCGGCGATCTGCTGGGCCAAGGTCTCGATGAGGTAGACCGGCTGGCCGGTCAGTTGCGCTTCGACCGTCCGGATGACGTCGGCGTAATTGACGGTCAGCTTCAGGTCGTCGGCCGCAGCGGCCGGACGGGTGTCGATCTCGAGGTCTACGGAGACGGTGAACCGCTGGCCGAGGCGTTTCTCCTCGGGCAGGGCGCCATGGTGTCCGAAGGACTTGATGCCGGCGATCCTGATGATGTCCACGCCCCGATGAATGACCGCCCGGGACGACCCTGCAAGCGCCTTCCCGCGGGGCGCCCGCAATTGTTAGAAGTCCCCACTTGACCAACCTTCCGACGGTCGCTGACAGTCCGCGGAACACTATGCCTAAGAGGACCGATATCCGTTCAATCCTCATCATCGGCTCGGGACCGATCATCATCGGCCAGGCCTGCGAGTTCGATTATTCCGGCACCCAGGCCTGTAAGGCCCTGCGCGAAGAAGGCTACCGCGTCATCTTGGTGAACTCGAACCCCGCCACGATCATGACGGACCCCGAGACGGCGGACGTCACCTACGTGGAACCCCTCACGGTCGAATCCGTGGAACGCATCATCGCCAAGGAGAAGCCCGACGCGCTGCTCCCGACGCTCGGCGGTCAGACCGCGCTCAACCTCTCGCTCAAGCTCGCCCGCACCGGCGTCCTCGCCAAATACGGCGTCGAACTGATCGGCGCGAAGGAAGCGGCGATCGAACGCGGCGAAGACCGCGAGATCTTCAAGAAGCTGATGCTCGACATCGGCCTCGACGTGCCCCGCTCCCGCGTCGTGAAGTCCCTCGACGCCGCGCGTGAGACCATCGCCCTGATCGGTGGCGAATTCCCGGTCATCATCCGCCCGTCCTACACCCTCGGTGGCACCGGCGGCGGCATCGCCTACAACCGCGAAGAATTCGAGCGCATGGCCCAGGCCGGCCTCGACGCCTCGCCCGTCCACGAGGTCCTCATCGAGGAGTGCCTCCTCGGCTGGAAGGAATACGAGATGGAAGTGATGCGCGACCACAAGGACCAGTGCGTCATCATCTGCTCCATCGAGAACTTCGACCCGATGGGCGTCCACACCGGCGACTCCATCACCGTCGCCCCCGCGCTCACGCTGACCGACAAGGAATACCAGCTGATGCGCGACGCCTCGTTCGCCGTCATTCGCGCCGTCGGCGTCGAGACCGGCGGTTCTAATATCCAGTTCTCGGTCAACCCGACCAACGGCCGCATGATCGTCATCGAGATGAACCCGCGCGTGTCGCGTTCGTCCGCCCTCGCCTCCAAGGCCACCGGCTTCCCGATCGCCAAGATCGCCGCCAAGCTCGCCGTCGGCTACTCGCTCGACGAGCTCCAGAACGACATCACCAAGTCCACGCCGGCCTGCTTCGAGCCGACGATCGACTACGTCGTCACCAAGATCCCGCGCTTCACGTTCGAGAAGTTCGTCGGCGCCGACACGACCCTGACCTCCGCGATGAAGTCCGTCGGCGAGGCGATGGCCATCGGCCGCACGTTCAAGGAATCCTTCCAGAAGGCCCTCCGCTCCCTCGAGATCGGCGCCTGGGGCTTCGGTTGCGGCGGCAAGTTCGGCGACGCGGCCTTCACCGACCTCACCGAGATCCGCGCGCGCCTCGCCCGCCCGAATCCGGAACGTCCGTTCTTCGTCCGCTACGCGATGCTCGCCGGCCTGACCGAGAAGGAGATCTTCGACCTGTCCAAGATCGATCCGTGGTTCCTGCGCCAGCTGCGCGGCATCGTCGACATCGAGCTCGCCCTCAAGGCCGCCGGCAAGTCCGTCGGCACCGACCTGCTCCGTCAGGCTAAGGAAGCCGGCTTCGCCGACCGCCAGATCGCCCATGCGACCGGCCTCGCTCCTGCTTCGGTCTACTCCCAGCGCAACGCCGTCGGCATCAAGACGGTCTTCCGCCTCGTCGATACCTGCGCCGCGGAATTCGAATCCTTCACGCCTTACTTCTACTCCACCTACGGCGACGAGTCCGAGGTCCGTCCTTCGGCCAAGAAGAAGGTGATGATCCTCGGCGGCGGCCCGAACCGTATCGGCCAGGGCATCGAGTTCGACTACTGCTGCGTCCACGCTTCCTACGCGCTCCGCGCCGCCGGCTATGAGACGGTGATGGTGAACTCCAATCCCGAGACGGTCTCGACCGACTACGACACTTCCGACCGCCTCTACTTTGAGCCGCTTACCCTCGAGGACATCCTGGAGATCTACCGCACCGAGCAGTGCATCGGTGCCATCGTCCAGTTCGGCGGCCAGACCCCGCTCAACCTCGCCGCGGACCTGGAAGCCGCTGGTGTCACGGTCGTCGGCACCTCGCCCGCCAGCATCGCGCTCGCCGAGGACCGCCAGCAGTTCAAGGACATCCTCATCGAGCTCGGCATCCGCCAGCCGGTCAACAAGACCGCCCTCTCGGCCGAAGAAGCCTACCAGGCCGCCGAAGAGATCGGTTTCCCGGTCCTCCTCCGTCCGTCCTTCGTGCTCGGCGGTCGCGGCATGTTCATCGTCTATGGCATGGACGAACTGAAGTCCGTCGTGCGCGAGGCCTTCGACGTCGCCCCGGGCAAGCCCGTGCTGCTCGACAAGTTCCTCGAAGACGCGATCGAACTCGACGTCGACGCGATCTCCGACGGCGAGACCACCGTCATCGGCGGCATGCTCGAGCACATCGAGCACGCGGGCGTGCACTCCGGCGACGCCGGCATGGTGCTGCCCCCGCACTCCCTCTCGCCCGCCCTTGTCGACGAAGTCCGTCGCATCACCCATTCCCTCGCCAAGCGCCTGAAGGTCGTCGGCCTGATGAACATCCAGTTCGCGATCAAGGACGGCATCGTGTTCATGCTTGAGGTCAACCCGCGCGCTTCGCGCACGATCCCGTTCGTGTCGAAGGCCATCGGCGTGCCGCTCGCGAAGCTCGCTTCGCTCTGCATGCTCGGCGCCAAGCTCAAGGACCTCGGCTTCACCCGCGAGATCCGTCCGCCCTATTGGTCCGTCAAGGAATCCGTCTTCCCGTTCAGCCGCTTCCCCGGCGCCCCCGTCGCGCTCTCGCCCGAGATGCGTTCGACCGGCGAGGTCATGGGTTGCGACGACGACCTCGGCATGGCCTACGCCAAGGCGCAGATGGCCGCGCAGCCCGCGCTCCCGGTCGCCGGCAGCGCCTTCCTCTCCGTCAAGGACCGCGATAAGGACGGCGCCGTCGCCGTCGCCCGCGACCTGGCTTCCCTCGGCTTCAACATCTTCTCCACCAGCGGCACCGCCGCGGCCATCGAGGCCGCCGGCGTCAAGGTCACCAAGCTCGGCAAGATTTCGGAAGGCGCGCGCCCGAACGCGCTCGACCTCCTCAAGAACGGCCAGCTGCAGATGATCGTGAACACCGCCGCCGGCATGCTCCCCCGCAAGGACGAGAACGCCATGCGCGCCGAAGCCGTGCTCCGCGGCGTGTACATGGCCTCCACGATGAACGCAGCCCGCGCGGCCGTCCTCGGTATCCGCTCCCTGCGCGCCCACCCCCTCACCGTCTGCTCCCTCCAGGAGCATGCGAAGGTGCTTCCCCCGAAGGCCTGAATCGGGTAGGAATTCCTTTCCCATGAAATACCCCGTCCTCGCCGCGTTGGCCGTCGCCGTCGCTTCCCTGCATGCCGCCGACGCGCCGAAGCCCGCTGCCGCCGCTCCCACTCCTCCCCCCGCACCCAAAGTGAAAACCCTCACCCCTGAACAGGTCAAACAGGCCTGGACCATGCTCGGCTTCTCCATCGCCAGCCAGTCCCCCATGCCGCAAGTGAACTCGCAGCTCGAGCTCACCGACGAGGAGATCGAACTCTTCCTCGTCGGCGTGCGTCAGGCGATGCGCGGCGACAAGCCGAAGTTCAACCCGGCCGAACTCGGCGAAGGTGCCGACGCCATGTTCCAGGAACGCGTCAACGCCAAGGCCGGCAAGTGGGGCAAGCAGAACGACGAATTCCTCGCCAAGATCGACGCCGACAAGTCGGTGACGAAGACCGCCTCGGGCCTCCGCTACAAGATCCTCGCCCCGGGTTCCGACGTGAAGCCGACGAAGGAATCCACCGTGAAGTGCCGCTACGAAGGCAAGCTCGTCGACGGCAAGGTCTTCGATTCGACCAAGAGCCGTAATAACGAGCCGACCGAATTCCCGCTCAGCGGCGTCATCCCGGCCTGGACTGAAGGCGTCCAGCTCATCGGTGTCGGCGGCAAGATCGTCCTCTATTGCCCCTCCGCCATCGCCTACGGCGAGCAGGGCCAGGGCCCGATTCCTGGCAAGTCCGTCCTCGAGTTCGAGGTCGAGCTCGTCGAGATTTCCAAGGGCAAGTAAGCCCGGGTCTCCGGACCTGCCACCGCGGCGCGCCGAAAGGCGCGCCGCTTTGCTTTACGGAGGGAACAAACTCTGCCTAGATGGGTACTTACCCCTAACTTGATGCGGCTCGCGCTCTCCATGGCCTTCCTGTCTTCGGCGACTTTGCTCGCCGCTGGACCGGCCGTGTCCGCTTCCGCGCCTAGCCTGACTTTGCAGCAGGCGGTCGACCGCACCCTCGAGCATAACCTCGGCCTGGCCGTCACCCGCCTCGATGCCTGGCGTGCCCTCGACGCCGTCGACGTCTCGCTCTCCGTCTTCGATCCGACCTTGGCCTGGACCAACCGTCTCAACGGCAGCCGGACGCCGACCGATATCCTGAACGACGATCCCGCGTTCCGGGCCCATAGCTCCGACCTCAGCCTCAGCCAACGTTACACTTGGGGCGGCACGCTCTCGCTCGGGACCAGCCTGACTCGTACTTGGGCCGACTCGGGCACCGCCGGCCTGGCCTCGACGTTCAATCCCGCCACCAACATCGCCTACACGCAGCCGTTGCTCGCCGGCGGTTGGCAGGCGGTGAACCTCACCGCGCTCATCTCCGCGCGCCAGTCCGCGCTCCGCAGCCGCCTCTCCTTGCGCGCGACCGCGCTCGACCTGATCCGCGACGCGGAAGTCGGCTACTGGACGCTTGCCTCCGCCCGCGCGCTCGTCGCCTTCCGCGAGACCAGCCTGAAGTCGGCCTCTTCCTTGCTCGAACAGATCCAGTCCCGTCGCTCCCTCGGCGATGCGACCATCCTCGACGAGCTCCAGGCCGAGGCGGACGTCGCCGCCCAGCGCGTCGGCGTGCTCAATGCCCGTCAGGCGCTCGACAACGCGGAGATGGGCCTCCGTCGTCTGCTCGGACAAGGCACGGCGGAAGACGTCGATCAGCCGCTCGCGGTGGATCCGCTGCCGACGACCGCCGTCCCCGCGGCCGCGGCGTTCTCTCCGTGGATCCGCGTGGTCGCCGACTTCGATTTCGCCACGGAGATCCAGCGCGCGAACATCGTCCAGGCTGACGCCCTCGTGGCGCAGGCCGAGCAGAACGACCAGCCGAGCCTGAATCTTTCCGTCGGCTCCGGTCGTTACGGCGAAGGCGGCATGGGCGCCGGTGTCTCGGGCGGCCTCGACAACTATCGTCGCCAGGCCGGCTGGACGAACTTCGC
>CAXNHL010000003.1:0-28401 GCA_964202105.1 Opitutales bacterium
CGTCTGCGCGCCCGGCTCCGCGAATCGATCCTCAAGGGGACGCATTTCGGCCGGGCCCTCAGGCCGAAGGCCCTTGATCATCCCTTGCTCGACGACCCGCGGCTGGCGGCGGCCGAGCGCCGGCTGCAGAAGCAGGACCTGCGCTCCCGTGCGGCCTTGCAGTTTGGCACTTCCGGCGGCGGTAATCACTTCGTCGAATTCGGCGAGCTTCGGCTCCATGAAGCGGCGGAAGGGATTCCCGCCGGTAACTGGCTCGCCCTGCTGAGCCATTCCGGTTCGCGTGCCTTAGGCTACAATATCGCCAACCACTTCTCGACCCTCGCGAAACGCCTGACGCCGCTGCCCAAGGAGCTGGAGCGTCTTGCTTGGTTGCCCATGGATACCGAGGAAGGGCGGGCCTACTGGGACGCCATGGAAGTCGCCGGAGAGTACTCCGCGGCCAACCATCAGGTCATTCATGAAACGGTCGTGGCCCTCTCCGGCCTGAGTCCCGTCCGCGCCGTCAGCAACCACCACAACTTCGCCTGGAAGGAGACCCATGGCGGGAAGGAAGTCCTCGTGCATCGCAAGGGCGCGACCCCTGCCGGTGCCGGGGTGCTTGGCATCATCCCCGGATCGATGGGCGCTCCGGGCTTCCTCGTCCGTGGACGCGGAGCGGTTGACTCGTTGGCTTCGGCTTCGCATGGCGCCGGGCGCCAGATGTCGCGTACGCAGGCGCTTAACGATATCACCGCGGCGCAGCGGGACGCGCATCTCAGCGTTGCCAAGGTCGAGCTCCTCGGCGGCGGCCTCGATGAAGCCCCAGGCGCTTACAAGGACATCCGCGCCGTCATCGGGGCACAGGCAGAGCTGGTCGATATCCTCGCCGAATTCCATCCCCGCATCGTCCGCATGGCCGGCGCGGTCGAAGTCGATCCTGAGGAGGGCAATTAAGCCCGCTCAGGGCCGGCCGGCGGAGCCGATGATAAAGAGCAGCCCCAGCAGGAACTGACCGAGGTCGTAGAGCGGTTCCGGGACGGCGATGAGGATGGCGAGCGTGGTGGTCATGGTGGTGTGGGTTGGGGTGGAAAGGGGCGGGCGCGTCAGCCGGACGTGTCTGGTTTCGGATCGAGGTCAGCGGACGCGAGGACGACGCGGGCCGGCGATGGGCGGCGGAGCTCGGCGACCCAGGTGGGCGCCGGGCCCGCGCCGCGGTTGGAGGCGTCCTGGCGATGGGTCGCGCCGGTGAGCGCTTCGATGACGGCTTCGAGCTTCGGCCAGAGGCCGACGAATTCCAGGGCCGGATTCAACAGGTTGGTGAGCGGGCAGTAGAACGTGTTCTTCGGATCCGTGTGGTGCAGCGCGTGCTGGCGCGGCGTCTGGAGAATCCAGCAATCCTGGAGAAACGAGACGAGCGGGCCGACCTCGGCGCGCGACATGTGCGACCATTTATGGACCTGGTTCGCGTTGACGCAGAGGATCGCGAAGAGCCAGACGTGCCAGGTGAGCACGTCGGCCCAGGCGGCGCCGCCGACGATCAAGGCGCCGAGGAGCAGCAGGTCCCAGGAGCTCTGCCACCAGGTCAGTTTGGTGAAGAGGCGGGGGTAATGATGGTGGACGATGTTCGGCTTGATCACCAACGGCCCGATGACCGGGGTCTCCTCGGTGCCGTAGGCGTCCTCGAGCCAATGGCCGATGCCGGTCACGAAGTCGGCCAGCAGGATGACGCCGAGCGCCTGGAGGAGGATGTGGAGGGTGTGCATGTCGTTCTTCTCGCCCACTATTTTACCCGCTCCGGCCCCCCGGCCGTTAATCGATATTCTTGATATGACCTATCAGGAAGGGAGATAAAGGGCGTTGCTACGCCCTTGCGCGGGCCGAAGATATCCGGACCCCCGATGAACGTCCATCACCTCGAATTGTTCTATTACGTGGCGAAGCACGGGGGGATCAGCGCGGCGGTCCGGCACATTCCTTACGGCATCCAGCAGCCGGCGGTCAGCGGACAGATGGCGGCGCTGGAGTCGAACCTCGGCGTGAGGCTCTTCGAGCGGTCGCCGTTCCGCCTGACGGCGGCAGGCCGGAAGCTCTATTCCCAGATCGAAGCTTTCTTCTCGGGCCTCGACGGACTCGAGGGGCAGCTGCGCGAAGCCGATCGCCCCGAGCTGCGCCTCGGCGCGTCGGAGCTCGTCCTGCGACTGCATATCTCGACCGTCACCCAGCGCCTACGGGCGCGCCACCCGAAGCTGCTGCTCAGCCTGACGCCCGGGTATCAGATGCAGTTCGAGACCTGGTTGCGCGACGGCGTCATCGATCTCGCGATCGTGCCGATCGAGGCCAAGACCAAGGGCCGGCAGAGCCAGCTACGCCTCGCCCGTGTCCCGCTCGTGCTTCTCGTGCCGAAGTCGTCGCCGCACCGCACCGCCGCCGACCTTTGGAAGCAGAAGAAAATCCGTGAACCCCTGGTCGCCTTGCCGCCCGCTTCCAGCGTCACGCGTAGCTTCTTACGCGACCTCCGCGCGAAGGGCGTGGTCTGGAATCAGACCGTCGAGGTCAGTTCGATGGAAATGGTCACCAGTTACGTCGCCAACGGGGAAGGCTACGGCATCAATCTCGCCATCCCTGAAGCAATCGAGCACCCGGAAGTCCGGGCGCTCCCGCTCGAAGGTTTCGCCTCCATGGACATCGGCCTACGCTGGACGTGCGAACTGACGCCGCTGGTGCGTGACGCCATCGGCGAGTTCCAGCGCTATACCCGCGAGACCTGGCCGGATTGGGTGATCGACGACGTCTTGCCGGAGCCGAAGAAGGCCGGGCGGCGGAAGGCCTGACTCAGCGCTTCGCGAGCGCCTGCGTGATCGCCACGCAGGCCAGCGCGGCGTTCTCGGCGCGGAGGACCGTCGGTCCCAGCACCACCGCGCGGAAACCGGCGGCGCGGGCGGCGGCGTATTCTTCCGAGGTCAGGTCGCCTTCGGGGCCGATGAGCCAGGTCACTTTAGAGGCTTTCGTGAAATCCAGGTGCGCGACCGGTTCGGCATCGAACTCGAGCGAACCCGTCAGACGCAGTTCGCCGTCGACCAAGGCCGGCAGGCGTTCGATCCATTCGCGGAAACGTATCGGGGCGGCGATCTCCGCGCGCCACGGGTGGCCGGACTGCTTGCAGGCTTCGACCGCCTGCTGCTGCCAGCGTTCGCGGCGGGTGCGGGCGCGGTCGGCGTCGAGCTTCACTTCGCAACGGGCGGTCTCGAGCGGGATGACGCCGGCCGCGCCGGCTTCGCAGCAGATGCGAACCAAGTCGTCCATCGTGCCGCCCTTGGGCATGCCTTGGGCGACAGTGATCGCAGGTGAGAGCGGATCGGCCGTGCGCGCGCGGATGACTTCGACCATCGCGCCGTCGCCGTCGGCCGAGGCGAGCTTGCCTTCGACCACCAGGCCTTCGCCATCGAGGAGCACGACCGCGTCGCCGCGGCGGGCGCGGAGGCTGCGGACCACGTGGGCGGATTCGTCGGCCGAAAGCTTCACGTGGGCGCCGGGCTTGCAGGCCGGGGCTTGTTCGTGGTCGATCCAGACGCGAAGCGGGCTCATCAGGCGAGGGCGACCGGGCGGTCGTAAGAAGGATCCCAGTCTTTCCAGACCGGCTCGTAGCCGTGGGCGCGGAGCATCGCGGCCACTTCGTCGGGCGAGCGGTCGTCCTCGATCGCGAATTGTTCGAGCGAAGCCTCGCGGCCTTCGGCGTAACCGCCGGGATTCGTGTGCGAGCCTGCGCTCATCGCCGTCACGCCCACGCGGCAGGCGTGGTCGCGGAACTTCCGGCTCTCGCGGGTGCTCAGCGTCAGCTCGACCTCGGAGCTCAGCAGGCGGAAGGCGCAGATCGCTTGGACCAGGTCGCGGTCGGTCATCTCCACCTTCGGCTGCAGTTCGCCCTCGTGGGGACGGATGCGCGGGAACGAGACGCTGTAGCGGCTCTGCCAGTGCTTGCGTTCAAGCCAGCGGAGATGGAGGGCCGTGAAGAAACATTCCGCACGCCAGTCCTCGAGGCCGAAGAGCGCACCGAGGCCGATCTTGTGCACGCCCGCGGCGCCGACGCGGTCCGGGGCGTCGAGGCGGTAGAGGAAGTCGGACTTACGTCCCTTCGGGTGGTGGACGTTGTAGGTCTCGCGGTGATACGTCTCCTGATAGACCAGCACCGCGTTGAGGCCGTGCTTACGGAGCTCGGCGTATTCCGCGGTCTCCATCGGCTGGACCTCCATTGAGAGCGAGGAGAAGTGCGGACGGAGCAGGTCGAGGGCCTGGACGAAGTAGGGCACTTCCACTTTATTCGATTCACCCGTCAGGATGAGCAGGTGATCGAAGCTCAGTTTCTTGAGCGCGCCGGCCTCGCGGAGGATCTCGCCCGGATTGAGCGTGCGACGCGGGACCTTGTTGCCGGCGGAGAAGCCGCAGTAGGTGCAGACGTTCTGGCACTCGTTGGAAAGGTAGGCCGGCGCGAAGAGCTGCATCGTGCGGCCGTAGCGGCGCAGCGTACGCTCATGGCTCAGGCGGGCCATCCGCTCCAGGTGCGGTGCGGCCGCCGGTGAGATCAGCGCCTTGAAGTCTTCGAGGTCCGCCGAGTCAGCCTCGGCGCGGGCGAGCGCGCGGAGCACGTCGGCTTCCGTCTTCCGCTGGACCGAGGCGAGGACCTCGTCCCAGGGATGGGCGGCATGGACTTCGGCGAACGACATCAGGCCCGTCACTGTGGGCCAAAAATCGCGCAGGGCAAGGGCGGGCGCGCGCTCAGAGCGTCGCGGCGTAACCGGCGGCGTCGAGGAGGGCGCCCAGCTCAGCCGGATTCTTCACCTTCACCTTGATCATCCAGGCGCCGCCATACGGTTCGCGGTTCACCAGGTCGGGAGAATTATTCAGGTCGGCGTTGGCCTCGAGGATCTCGCAGGAGACCGGGCTGTAGAGGTCGGAGGCGGCCTTGACGGATTCCACCGTGCCGAAGACGTCGCCATGGTTGTACGACGCGCCGACCTTCGGGAGGTCGACGAACGTCACGTCGCCGAGGGCGGCCTGCGCGTGGTCGGTGATGCCGATGACGGCGGTGCCGTCGGCGGCGACCTTGATCCACTCGTGGTCCTTGGTGTAATGGAGGTCGGCAGGGACGTTGCTCATGGGTTCTGGGTAAAGCGGGTGGGGATTATTTCAACCCTTCACTTCACGAAAGGCTCGGCCGAGAGGCGCAGCGGGATACGGTTGCCGCGGATGTCGACCGTCAGCGTGGCCGAAGCCGCGTGGCCGGCGGCGACGAGGGCCGTGCCGATCGGCTTGCCCAGGACCGGGGACTGCGTGCCCGAGAGCACTTCGCCGACGGGCGTCTCGCCCGAGTAGACGATCGCGCCCTGGCGGGCGATACGGCGGTCATCGAGGGAGAAGAGCACCACCGAGGAGACCGGGCCGCCTTGGGCCTGACGATGGAGCGCCTCGCGGCCGATGAACTCCGGCTTCGTGAACTTCACCGTCCAGCCGAGGCCGGCCTGGATGGGCGAGATCTTCTCGGAGATCTCGTGTCCGTAGAGCGGGTAATTCGCTTCGAGGCGG
Organism: Opitutales bacterium; assembly: GCA_964202105.1. Lineage (GTDB taxonomy): Bacteria > Verrucomicrobiota > Verrucomicrobiia > Opitutales > UBA953 > UBA953. The sequence goes on from CAXNHL010000003.1 coordinate 5,560, forward strand.
AGCGAATCACGGGCGCCGAGGCCGGCGGGCACGAGGCCGTGAGGCTTGCCGGCGGCGAGGAGCGCGCGGGCGACCTTCTCGGCGGAGGCCGCGGGCAGGTAGATTTCGAAGCCGGGCGAACCCGTGTAGCCCGTGCGGGAGATGAGGCAGCCGGCGACGCCGGCCACTTCGCCGAACACGAAGCCGAAGCGCTTGATCGCCGCGAGCGGCGTCGCGGTCGTCAGCGCGAGGATGGCTTCGGCGCGCGGGCCTTGGAGCGCGAGCTGGGCCCAGGCGGCGCATTCGTCGAGCACCTCGACCTGATGGGCGCCGATGTGGGCGCGCATCCAGGCGATGTCCTTCGGCGCGTTGGAAGCATTGAGGCAGATCAGGAATTCGTCGTCGGCGAGGCGGTAGACGATCAGGTCGTCGACGCAGCCGCCGTCGGGCTGGCACATCACCGTGTAGCGGGCCATGCCGACCTTGATCGTGGACATCTCGTTGGTCATGACGCCGTCGAGGAACTTCGCGGCGTCGCGTCCGCGGACGCGGGCCTCGCCCATGTGCGAGACGTCGAAGAGGCCGGCCGTCTGGCGGACCGCCATGTGTTCTTCGATGATGCCCGTGTATTGCACCGGCATCTCCCAGCCGGCGAAGGGGACGATGCGGCCGCCGAGTTCGACGTGCAGGGCGAAGAGAGGCGTGCGGGAGAGCGTTTCCGACATGGTCAGGCTAAGGTGCGGTCCCCGGCTTTTTCTTCCAACAAAAAAGCCCGGCCGAGCGGCCGGGCTTTGCGAGGCGGAGCGAAGTCCGGCTCAGAGGCCGAGTTCCTTGCGGAGGCCCGAGAGGGCGGCCTTGAAGTCTTCTTCCGAGATGGCCTTCGCGCGGCGCTTGCTCTCAAGGAGGGCGTAGCGGGAGCTGAATTCGGAATACTTGAGGGCGGCGGCCTCGGCGCGGGCGGTGGCGGCGGCTTTGTTGGCCTCGGCGAGCTTGGCTTCGGCGTCGAGGCGGGCGTCAGCGACGGCCTTCTCGGCGGCCTTGTTGGCGGCGGCGAGCTTGGCGTCGGCATCCTGCTTGGCCTTGGCGGCGGCGGCCTTGTTGGCGGCGAGATCGAGGCGGGCCTTGGCGAGGTCCTTCTCGCTGTCGGCGGTGGCTTCCTTGACGTTCGACGTCGAGCGGCGGGCGAGTTCGTCGGCGCGGGCGGTCAGGGCCTTGATGGCGATGGAGGCGTTGTCCTGAGAAGCCTTGAGCGACTTCATCTCGGCGGCGTAGTTCTGCTCGAGCTTGCCGAGGCGGTCTTCACCGGAGTTGGCGGCGGCCTTGGCCTGGGTCACGACGGCCTTGGCCTGGGAGACCTTGGCTTCCGGCGCGGCGAGGGCGGCGCGGCGGGCTTCGACCGTCTTCATGTTCTTCTCGGCGGAAGCGCGGGCGGCTTCGGCGTCGGCGGTGGCCTGGGCGAGGGCGAGTTCGGCTTCGGCGAGTTTCGCCTTGGCGGCCGCATCCTTACCCTTGGCGGCCTTGGCGGCTTCGATGCTCTTGGCGATCTCGGCGAGGCGAGCCTGCGCGGCGGCTTCGCGGGCGACGAGGGCGGCTTGGATCTTCGCGGCGGCTTCCTTGGTCGCGGCGAGGTCGGAGTTCAGTTCTTCCTTGGCGGCGGCTTCTTCGCCGAGGGCCTTCTTGGAAAGCTTCTTGAATTCCGGGTTGTCGGCGGCGGGCACGCCGGCTTCACCGGCGGCGGGCACCTTGGTGAGGTTGACCTTCACGGCGGCGGGGAAGCCGAACTCGATGCCTTCGCTGGTCGTGATGAGGCGAGGCTTGAGGTCGGTCGTCTCGGTGATGTAGCCGCCCTTGCCGATCTGCAGCTCGTAGTTCTTGGTGCGGTCGAGCTTGATGGTGGTCGGCGTGCGACCGACGGCGTCGCCGTTGACGCGGACAGCCGCGGCGGTCGGATTCGAGGACACCACGACCGTGTCGATGTTGGCCGAGTCGACCGAGGACTTGCAGCCGGCGAGTGCGACGCAAAAGGCGAGGAGGGAAACGTGGATACGCATGGGCGGGGCTTGGGGTCTGAGAATTGCGTCCAAATCGAAGGCAGTTTCAACCCCTAATCACCTGTACCGAGGGCGGGATTGACACCGGGCCGCTGTGAACAACCCTGTGAACAAGGAAGATGGCCAGCATAGCTCAGTTGGTAGAGCAGCCGCCTTGTAAGCGGCAGGTCGTCGGTTCAAGTCCGACTGCTGGCTCCATTCCCCTGCCGATTGCCTCTTAAAAGGGCTTATCAGCGGTTTTTCAAGCCGGGCGCGAAGCCTGCCGAAGCGCGTCGGCCATGCGGACCACCGGGCGGGTCGCGGCCACGTCATGCACCCGGAGCATCGAACAACCTTGGGCGATGCCCCAGGCGGCGGTCACGTCGTTACCCGGTCCGCGACGGAGCGGATCCGGTTCGTCGAGCACGAGCCCGAGCGTCGATTTCCGGCTCGTGCCGAGCAGGACCGGGTAGCCGAGGGCGGCGACCTTGGCCAGGTCGCGGACAAGCATCAGGTTCTGCGCCGGCGTCTTGCCGAAGCCAAAGCCGGGATCGGTCCAGAGCTGTTCCGGCGCCATGCCGGCGGACCGCGCCGCATGCAAGGAGGCCCGCAGGTCGCCCAGCATTTCGGGCCAGAACTCGCGGTAATTCGCTTCGCGCCGGCGATGCATGAGGATGAGCGGGCAGCGGGCGGCCGCGCAGACCGCGCCCATCGGCGACTCGTCTCCATGGGCTCCGAATCGTCCTCCCTCCACGTCGTTGACGAGATCCGCGCCGGCGGCGATGGCCGCTGCGGCGACGTCCGCCTTATAAGTGTCGACCGAGAGCACGGCCTGCGGGAAGCGGCGGCGCAAGGCTCGGACGACGGGCAGCAGGCGGACGAGCTCATCGGCGGCCGTGACCGGTGCGGCGCCCGGGCGCGTGGACTCCGCGCCGAGGTCGAGCACGTCGGCGCCTTCGTTCAACAAGGCCTCGGCCCGGCGCAGCGCGTCATCGACGCCCGGCAGCGCGCCGCCATCGGAAAACGAGTCCGGCGTCAGGTTCATGATGCCCATGATCAGCGTGCGCCGACGCCAGTCGGGCAGGGCGGTGCCATGAGGGCTGGACCAGGACATCACGAGGGGGTTAGGGGGCGGCTTCGGCGGGAGCAACCCTAGAGGGGGAGGGGGGTGTTTCGACCTTCCCACCATCTATTAGCGGGAATGATGAGGCATAATTATCCATAAACACTTTACTGACAACAGTTTATGGATTAATGCTTCGGTATCGGCCTTAACAGGGGCTATTTATGACCGATTTAGCCTGCTGGGGCTTGCAAATTAGCACACTTTTACGGACTTTTCCGCGTCCGAAACACCACCTTTATGTTTTCTCGTATCCTCAGTCGGGTCGGTCTGCTCGCCGCCCTCTCCCTGGCCTTCATCATGGCCGGTTGCTCCAAGGAAGAATTGACCGTCCGTCAGTCGACCATGGACCCCAAGGGCCCGGTCGCGCAGGTCCAGTTCGATGTCTTCATGGACACCGTCTGGCTCGTCGTGGTGCTCTTCGCCTTGGTCGGCGGCCTGATGGTCTACGCGGTCATCAAGTTCCGCTCCCGTCCGGGCGACGAGAACAAGCCCGCCATCGTCGAAGACGGCCACGGCAATCCCCTCATCGAGATCGGCCTCATCACCGCTTCCATCGGCGCGCTCGTGATCATCGCGATCCCGACGCTGAGCGCGATCTGGTATACGGACGACGTCCCGGCCGAAGCCGTCCCGACCTCCAAGCTCTCCGCCTGGTATCCGCGCGTCGAAGGCACCCGCGAGAACTACGCCCAGACCGTCGAAGAGCAGGTGCTCGAAGTCGACGTCATCGGCAAGCAGTGGTGGTTCCGTTTCGAATACCCGCAGCTCGGCATGACCAACGACGCCAAGCACTCCGTCCCGAACGAGCTCGTCATCCCGAAGGGCAAGGCCGTCCGCATCAACCTGCGCTCCGAGGACGTCATCCATTCCTTCTGGGTCCCCAAGATCGCCGGCAAGGTCGACCTCATGCCCGGCCGTAAGAACCACATGTGGATCCAGGCCGACCAGACCGGCCACTACTACGGCCAGTGCGCCGAGTTCTGCGGCGACTCGCATGCCTACATGCTCTTCCGTGTCGAAGTCCTCGAGCCCGCCGATTTCGCCAAGTGGGTGCAGAAGCAGAAGGCCGACGCCGCTCCGGTGGCCGCCGGTTCCGCGGCCGAGAAGGGCAAGGCCCTCTTCGCCGCCAAGAGCTGCGTCATGTGCCATAACGTCGGCGGCCATTTCGGTGCCGGCGCCTTCGGCCCCGACCTCACGCACGTCGCTTCGCGCAAATCCCTCGCCGGCGCCTGGCTCGACAACCGCGACGTCGCGAAGCAGCGCGCGCTCGAGCAGTCGACCGGCAACACCGAGAACTCCGTCCCCGTCGACGAAGCCAAGCTCAAGGCCAACCTCATCAAGTGGATCGGTTCGTCCGGCGTCGCGCACGGCGCCGACGGCAAGCTGTCCAAGGACGTCAAGCCCGGCAACCGCATGCACTATTACAAGATGTTCAACGTCGCCGGTCTCCGCGAGACCAACCAGCAGTTCACCGCCGAGGAACTCGACCACCTCGCCGAATACCTTCTCACCCTCAAGTAAGTCTTAAACCCGAAATTTCCCGACCATGTCCCACGACTCCCATCACGCTCCCGTCGCCTGCAAGACGGAGCTGGCCCCTGAGCGCAGCGACCTGGGCCTCTATCGCCCGGACCGGGCGACCGGCCTGATCGACTGGCTGACCACCGTCGACCACAAGAAGATCGGTATCCTGTACGGCGCGTTCGCGATGCTGTACTTCCTCATCGGCGGCGTCGAGGCCCTCGCCATCCGCACGCAGCTGGCCCGCCCGGACAACGACTTCGTCACGGCGCGCATGTACAATCAGCTGTTCACCATGCACGGCACCACGATGATCTTCCTCGGGGTCATGCCGCTCTCCGCCGCGTTCTTCAACTTCCTCGTGCCGCTGCAGGTCGGCGCCCGCGACGTCGCCTTCCCGCGCCTCAACGCGTTCTCGCTCTGGACGTTCGTCTTCGGCGCGTTCGTGCTCAACGCCTCCTGGCTCTTCGAGTTCGGCCACCTCGCCGGTTGGTTCGACTCCTTCGCCTGGCACAAGGCGCTCGTCTACACCGACTTCGCCCCGGCCAACGGTTGGTTCAGCTACGCGCCGCTCTCCGGCACCTTCGGCGCCAACGGCCAGGCCCTCCGCTTCACCGGAGTCGGCACCGACTTCTGGATCATCGGCATCCAGGTCCTCGGCATCGCCTCGCTCGCGGCCTCCTTCAACTTCATCTGCACGATCATCAACATGCGCGCCAAGGGCATGACCATGATGCGCCTGCCGGTCTTCACCTGGATGGCCCTCGTCACCTCGGTGCTGATCATCCTGGCCTTCCCGGCGATCACCGTCGCGCTGATCGAGCTGATGTTCGACCGCGCCTTCGGCGCCAACTTCTTCAACCCGTCGGCCGGCGGCCAGCCCGTGCTCTGGCAGCACCTCTTCTGGATCTTCGGCCACCCCGAGGTGTACATCCTCGTCCTCCCGGCGATGGGCATCGTCTCGGAAGTCCTCCCGACGTTCTCCGGCAAATCCCTCTTCGGCTACCCGATCATCGTCTTCTCCGGCGCCGTCATCGGCTTCCTCGGCTTCGCCGTCTGGAGCCACCACATGTTCACCACCGGCCTCGGCCCCGTGCCGACCGCCGCGTTCTCGCTCCTCACGATGGCCATCGCCGTCCCGACGGGCGTGAAGATCTTCAACTGGCTGGGCACGATCTGGGGCGGACGCATCCGCTTCACCCCGCCCATGGTCCTCGCCCTCGGCTTCATCTGGATGTTCATGTGCGGCGGCTTCTCCGGCGTCATGCACTCCTCGGCCCCCGCCGACTCCCAGCAGCAGGACAGCTACTTCGTCATCGCGCACTTCCACTACGTGCTCCTCGGCGGCGTGCTCCTCGGCCTGATGGCCGGCCTCTACTTCTGGTTCCCGAAGATTTTCGGCCGCATGCCCAACGCGCCCGTCGCCTACCTCGGCTCGGCGCTCGTCATCCTCGGCTTCAACCTCGCCTTCGGCCCGATGCACTACCTCGGCCTCGCCGGTCAGCCGCGCCGCACGCACACCTACCACGCCGGCAACGGCTGGGAGACGTGGAACTACGTCGCCACCATCGGCGCCTACATCCTCGGCATCGGCGTCGTGCTCGTCTTCGGCAACCTCGTCTGGACCGCGTTCCGCGGCAAGAAGTGCGGCAACGATCCGTGGGACGGCCGCACCCTCGAGTGGTCGCTGCCCTCCCCGGTGCCGGAATACAACTTCGCCCAGGCTCCGGTGGTCGCCACGCGCGACGCCTTCTTCGAGCACAAGCACGGCGCCAAGAAGATCGGCCTCGAGAACGACGGCGGCGAAGCCGGCGTCCACATGCCGAGTCAGTCCTGGATGCCGATGCTCGCCTCCGCGGGTTTCCTCTTCATCGGCTTCGGCATGCCGATGATGGCGATGGGCATCCCGCACGCCGGCTGGCTCGTCATCTCCGGCCTCGGCGTCCTCTTCATCGGCATCTGGCTCTGGGCCCTCGAAGGTCCGGGCGGTTACATGCTCAAGACCCCGGCCCCGTCCGGCGCCCCGGCTCCGGCCGAGACCGTCGCCCACTGAGCCGCCTCACCTCCTCACCTTAAACTCTGACCTCCATGTCTGACACCGCCGCCGCGCACGAAGCGCCCACCTCCACCGGGATCGACCACAAGAAGCTCATCATGTGGCTCTTCCTGGCTTCGGACTGCATGTTCTTCGGCACGCTGATCTCGACCCACCTGCTGTACCGCAAGCTCTTCCCCGCCGGCTTCACCGACGCGGAAGGCCACCAGCGTTTCATCCAGGACCTCTTCTCCATCGAGCTGACGTCGTTCTCGACGTTCATCCTGCTGATGTCGTCGTTCCTGATGGCGCTCGCCGTCTCCGCGATGCACAAGGGCCAGCTGAAGTCCTTCCGCCGCAACGTCCTCGGCGTGATCATCTTCGGCCTGATCTTCCTCGGCTGCCAGGTGTTCGAGTTCACGCACTTCTACCACAAGGGCCTGACCATCCAGAACAGCGTCCTCGGATCGACGTTCTACGTGCTCACCGGCACGCACGGCACGCACGTCGCCATCGGCGTCCTCTGGCTCATCCTGCTCTACTTCTACAGCTTCACCGGCAAGCTCGGCGGCCACATGGGCGCCCTCGACGTCGAAGTCGCGGGTCTTTACTGGCACTTCGTCGACATCGTGTGGATCATCATCTTCACGGCCGTCTACCTCGTCGAATACCTCGGGCCCTACGGCATCTGGGGTTCGGGCCTGCCCGCCGTCGTCAAATAACCTGCCTTAACGTCCATGTCCTCTTCTCACGAAGCCGCTCCGAGCAAGGCCTTCCTCGCCGAGGAAGTCCGTCGCTACCACCACTTCATCGTGCTGGCCCTCTGGCTGGCCGTCGTCACCGGCGCCGAGATCGTCCTGATCTACCTGCCGCTGCCGACCGCCGTCATCTTCACGATCCTGACCCTGATGTCCGCCGGCAAGTTCTTCGCGGTCATCCTGTGGTTCATGCACCTGATCTACGACAAGCGCCTGCTCTTCTGGTGCTTCCTCGCCGGCCTGGTACTCGCCTTCGCGACCTACGCCGCGCTGCTCTGCCTGTTCAGCGTCGAGCGGATCGACACGCGCTGGTTCAGCTGAGCGGGTCCCCCCGCCGACCGTCGAAGGCCTCCGTGCGAACGGAGGCCTTTTTCGTGCCCACGCTTGCGGGTTCGGCGGCCCGCGCTTCATATCATCCGTGATGAACATCCCCCTGCACTGGCACACGGAGCCGCTCCTGCTGCTCCTGGTCGTCGGCGCGTCCTGGGCGCACGCCCTGGCCTGCGGGCCTTACCGCGCCCGCTGGCTGCCGGGCCGGGCGGAGTATCCCGTCGGGCATGCCATCCGCTTCCATCTCGGCGTCCTGGTCGGCTACGTCGCGGTCGGGTCGCCCTTGGACCAGCTCGGCGAAGGCTTCCTGTTCTGGGCCCACATGCTGCAGCACATGCTGCTCATCTATGTCTCCGCGCCGCTGATCGTCACGGGCCTGCCGCCCGAGCTCGTCGACGGTTTCCTGAAAGACCGTCCCCGGCTCACGCGCGTGCTCGCCTTCCTGACTCACCCGGTCACCGGCGGGCTGATCTTCACGCTGTGCTTCTCGATGTGGCACTTCCCGGAACTCTACGAGGCGGCGCTGCGCAGCCGGCCGCTCCATGTGCTCGAGCACTGGTCGATGTTCCTGCCGGCGATCCTGATGGTCTGGCCGCTGTTCTCGCTGTCGGCCCGCCTGCCCCGCATCGGCTACGGGATGGCGATCTTCTATTCCTTCGGCCTGATGATCGCGGACCTGCCGCTCTGGGCGGTCCTCATCTTCGGCGACCATCCGATCTACGAGACCTACCGGCTCGCGCCGCGCGTGAGCGAACTCTCCGCCGCCGCGGACATGATCCTCGGTGCGGTCGTGATGAAGGGTTTCAACGAGGTCTTCGCCCTCCTCTGCATGGGCTACGCGTTCTTCGCCTGGTACCAGCGCGAGAAGTGAGCCGGCTCAGTGGCGCGAGGCGCGCCGCAGCAGGAACCAGCCGAGCGTGATGACGACTAGGTTCGGCAGCCAGACGAGCAGGTCGGGCCGGTAGGCCGGATCCTTCACGTAACCGGCCATCGAGGTGAGCAGATAGTAGGTGAGCGCGATCGCGAGGGCGACGGCGGCGTTGACGAACGTCTCCGCCCGGCCGACGCGGACGGCGAGGGGCACGGCGAGGAACGCGAGCGAGAACACGGAGAAGGCGCTCGCGAGGTGCGCCATGAGCTGGGTCTTCGCGACCATGCGTCCGCGCTCGAGGGTCGCGGCGTCGGCGCCGGCGGCCACGTCCCAGCCACGCTCGATGGCGACGAGGAGCTCCTGCGTCGTCAGCCAGCGCAGCTTGCGTTGGAAGTTCTCGCCGTCCTTGAAGATGCCGGAAGCCGGGAACTCCAGCGTCGACGTGTCGGCGGTCGCGAACGACGACGGCTGCAGGAAGGTCTGGTCGCCGGCCGGCCGCGTGTCGAGCCGCGCGTCGGTGAGCGTGATCCGCAGGACGCCTTCGCCGGCTTTCGAGACGGCGCGGGCCAGCCGAGCTTCGCGGGCGTGGACGGTCTGGACCAGGCGGCCGCGGTCGTCGACGCGCCAGAGCCAGAAGTCGCGCAGGACTTCGCCGTCGCGCGCGCTGGCGCGGATGACCATCCCGGGGAACTGGCGGTTGAGCTGCCCGGGCACGATCACCGAGGCGGGATTATCCTTGGCCGAACCCACGAGCAGGCGGCGGTATTCGGTGTTGGCGTCGGGCGCCACCTCGAGGTTGAGCCAGGCGGAAAGCAGCGCGAGGGCGGCCGCGAGGAGCAGGGCCGGGCGCGCGATGCGCCCGAGGCTGAGCCCGCCGGCCTTCATCGCGGTGAGTTCCTGCTGCGAGCCCATGCGCCCGAAGGCCAGCAGCACGCCGGTCAGGAGGCCGAGCGGCAAGGCGTAGGGCAGCACGCCGGGGATGAGCAGGGCGATGAGTTCGAGGCCTTCCCAGCCGCTCACGCGGCCGGAGGCGATGGCGCTCGAGACCTGGTTCAGGATGTTGCCGGCGACCATCACGAAGACGAACGCGCCCGTGGCGGCCCCGCCGGCGACGGCGGTTTCGGTCAGGACGTGGCGGTCGAGGAGGCGCACGTCAGCATCCAAGCCGACCGCGCCCTTCACTCCAAGGCGAAAGGCTCAGGGCGCCGCCTTCTGGTCCAGGTCGGCGGGCAGTCCGGGGCCGCGGACGGCTTCGATCTCGCCCGCCCGAACCCAGCCGGTCTTGCCGTCGGCGGTGCGGACGCGCATGTGGCCGTTGAGCGGACGTTCGGTCCGCACGACGTCCCCTTCGGCCACGCCGCTCATCGTTTCGCCGAGCTGGGTCGGCGTGAGCCGGAGGGAGACTTCGGGTTTCCGGATGACCGCGCGCGCGTCGAGGGAACGGCTGCCCCAGAGTCCGGGGAAGCAGAGGGCGAGAAGGGTGAGGGCGACCACGCGGGTCCACTGGTTGCCTTCGCTCGCGGCGCGTCCGCGGAGACGCGGCACGGCCACGCAGAGCACGGCGGTCCAGAAAGAGGCGACGGCCAGGAGGAGCCAGAGGTCGGCGGTGAGGAAGGCGGCGTATTCCTCGACGGCGGTCGGCTTCGGACGATCGACGCCGCCGGCATCGAGGCCGTGCTTGATCCCCGCGTTCGCGACCGGGTCGCGCGGATCGATCAGCAGCGCGCGCTCCCAGCAGACCATCGCACGGCCTTTGCGTCCGAGGCGCCACTCGGCGTTCCCGAGCGCGGCGAGCCGGGCGGCGGTGACGCCCTCCGCGCGGATCTCCTTGCTCCAGAGTTCGACGGCTCCCGCGTAGTCGCCCTTTGCGTAGGCCGTTTCGGCGGCGCCGGGCGCGTCGGCCGCGGCGAGCGGCGCGAGCCAGCACAAGAGGAGCAGGGCGAAGGTCTTCATCGCGTAGCGAGCAGGCGGCGCAGGAGCGCGAGGTCGGCGTCGGCGTCCCCCGCGGCGGCGAGGGGCGGGGCCGGCGCGAAGCGGTCGGCGTGGGCGCGCAAGAAAAGTCCGTCGAGGCGGGCGCGGTCGGCGTCGGGAAGCACGCGTTCGACGTCGCTCTGGGTCATCGCCTGGTCTTCGGCGTCGAGGCGGGCGGCCACGCCGGCCTGCAGTCCGCGGACGACCGCGACGGCGAAGCCCCGGGCGTCACCGCGGCGGCGACAGGCTTCGGCTTCGGCGAGGGCGGCGCGCATGAGGGCGCGGGCGCGTCGGCGACGGCGGATCTCCGGGTGCGCGGCGAGGTAGCCGAGGATGCCGGTCACGGTCGTCGCGGCGACGACGAGTCCGAGCACGGTCGCGTTCGCGGACCAGAAGCCGGCGGCGTCGCCGAGCGAACCTTCGGGCGAACCGCGGAAGAAGGGCGAGGAGCGGCCCGGCTCAGGCGTCGCGAGGCCGGTCGCCGGTTTCGGCTGGGCGGCGACGGGGGCGGCCGGGTCGGCCGTGACGAGGTCGACCTGCGCCGGCGCGTTGCCGGTGACGGTGATCTCGAGCGGCGCGAATTCCAGGCGGCTGAAGGTCTTGGTCGCGGGATCGAACGCGGCGAGGCGCACGGCGGGCGTGCGCAGCTTGCCCGGCAGACGCGGCACGAGCGTGTAGACGAACATGCGCTGGTCTTCCGCGTGGCGGCGGCGCTCGGTCGCCGGCAGCACGTCCCAGGTCTCGTCGCCTTTCAGTTCCGGCGGCAGGATGCGGTCGAGGTTGCCGTCGCCGGTCAGGATCGCGCGCAGGCGGATGGGTTCGCCGACCTCCGGCTTGTCCTTCGAGATCTGCAGTCCTTCGGCGACGAAGCGGCCGATGGCGCCGTTCCACTCCGGCGGGCGGCCGCGTTCCGGCACGTGCGCGACCGTCAGGCGGCGGCGGAAGGCGAACGGCCGGTCGCGCCCGCCTTGGTTGAAGACACCGGTTTCGCCGCTCTGCACCAGCATGATGCCGTTGAGGGAGAATTCGCCCGCGCCTTCGCGGATCGGGGTGAGGTCGAACGTCGTCTGCAATCCCTGGCCGAGGTCGTCGGGCAAGGGCTGGCGTTCGGCGGTGACCGCCATGGAGAAGCCTTCGGCGAGGGACTCGAGCCCGTAGCTCGCGACGACCGCCTCGTTCTCGCCGCCGCGCATGCGGATGGCGCCGCGGATGAGTTCGCCGACGTAGAAGACGCGGTCCGGCAGGACGAGTTCGGCGCGGGCCTGGGCTTCGCGGCGGTAGGTCACCTGGTCGCTCACGCGCAGGCGGATCTCCGGCACGACCACGACCTTGCGGGCGAAGCGCAGGTTGAACGAAGGGATGACGTGTTCGCCGAGCTGTTCGGGGGCGACGCCCGAGAAGTTGAAGGTGGCTTCGTTGGAGTCAGGCCGGATGAGCTGCCCGGACAGGCGCAGCGCCATGCCGCGGGGCGGCTTGATCTCGCGGCTGATGAACTGCGCGCCGCCGAGCACGATGTCGGACTCGACCATGATCTGGAGGCGGAACGGCTGCCCGGGCGCGGTCACGCGCGGGGTGATCTCCCAGCTGACGCGGTCCTCCGCGCGGGCGAGGAGCCCGAGGCAAAGCACGACGCAGAGGGAGAGGAGACGACGCATCTTAGTAGTCCTTGCCCTTCTTGTCCTTGGGCTTGCCGCCGCTGCCGCCCTTGCCGTCCTGCTGGCCGGTGGGCATCTTGCGGCCGAATTCGTTCTTCAGGCCTTCGAGCGAACCGCGGGCCTCCTGCTCGGTCATCTTCTCTTCCTTGCCTTCCTCGCCTTTCTTGTCGCTGCCGGAGCGGGGCTTCGGCTTGCGGCGTTCGGGCGGGAGGAAATCCTCGTCTTCCTCCTCTTCGCCGCTCTCGGCTTCCGGCGGCAGCTTGTCGTCCGGGATGCGCTTCACGAGCTCGCGGATGACGTCGCGCAGTTCTTCGAGCTTCTTGCGCTGGGCCTCGATGGTCTCTTCGAGCGCGGTGGTCTCGCGACGCAGGGCGCGGAGGAGTTCCTCGACGGCGTCGGCGTTGGCCTTGCCCTGGGCGTCGGCGGCGTCGAGTTCGTGCGCGCCGCGGAAGTCGCCGACCGAACGCGTCCAGAGGGCGATGACGCCGCCGCGCTTGGTGACCATCGCCTCTTCCTTGGGGATGAGCTTCTTGATGGTGCGGTAAGTGTTGATGCCGCCGCCGAGCGCGGCCGTCGCGGGCACGTAGTCCGGCTCGCGGCCTTCGGCCTTGGCCTTGTCGAGCAGCTCGATCTGGTCCTTCATGTCCGAGATGTCGGCGTCGGCCGCCTCGAGATAGGACCGGGCGATGGAAAGCTCGGTGACGTCGCCGGAGGTGCGGCCGCCGAGGCCTTCCTTGCCCTTGCCGAAGCGTACGTGCCCGAGGTTATGGAGCGCCGGCGGCCGGAGCGCGTCGACGTCCCGGCCCAGCGAGGCGCGGAGGGCTTCTTCGGCGCCCGCGAGGTCGCCCTCGGCGAGACGCTGCGTGCCGCGGTTGTGCAGTTCGCGCGCGTCGAGGCCGGCCAGCGGGTCGATGACCTTCTCGGCGGCGGGCGCGACGGCCGTGAACAGCAGGAGGGCGAGGAGGTTTCTCATGGCGTGGTCAGGCGGCGGCGGGTGGAGAGGAGAGATTCGGCGACGAGGAGCAGGAGCGCGAGGCCCAGGAACCATTCTTCGCGCGGGATGCCTTGGCGGCCGGCGCCGCGTTCGTCGGTGCCCGCCTGGATGGCGAGGCGGAGGGCTTCCATGCCTTCGCCCGCCTGGCCGAGCCGGACGAACCGTCCGCCGGTCGCTTCCGCGACCTCGCCGAGGGTCTTCTCGTCGAGCCGGCTGAGCACTTCTTCGCCGGCCGCGTCCTTGAGCGTCTCGACCGAACCCGTCTCGCCGACGACGCGGATCGGGCCGCCCGAAGGCGTGCCTACGCCCACGGCGTGGACGACGAGGCCCTTGCGCTTGAGTTTCTTCGCCATCTCGACGCCGCCGGACTCGAGGTCTTCGCCGTCGGTCAGGAGGATGAGCAGCTTGCGGTTGCGGTTGGAATAGAAGGCCAGTTCGGCTTCCTCGACGGCACGGCCGAGGTCGGTGCCGCTCACTTGGATGCTGGTCGTGTCGGTCTCTTCCAGCGTGCGGAAGAAGGCGTCGTAGTCGCGCGTGAGCGGGCACTGCAGGAAGGCCTGGCCGGCGAAGGCGATGAGGCCGACATTGCCGGTGCCCTTGCGGCGGACGAAGTTGGCGATGGCGACCTTGGCGCGCGCGAGCCGCGTCGGGCTCATGTCGGCGACGAGCATCGACTTCGAGACATCGAGCGCGAAGACGACGTCTTCGGTCGCGCCTCTCTGCTTGGTCTCCTCGACGCCCCAGCGCGGGCCGGCGAAACAGGCCACGAGGAGGGCGAACGCGGCCGCGAGGGCGGCGTCCTTGGTCAGGCGGCGGGCGGCGGAGAAGCCGGAGACGAGTCGTCCGAGCAGCGTCGCGGAGGCGAAGCCGGTGAGTCCCTTGCGGCGGCGGTATTCCGTCCAGCGCAACGCGAGGAAGAGCACCAGGCCCGCGGCGGCGGCGAGCACGAGCAGGCGCGGGTCTTCGAAATGCGGGTCGGTGGTGTCCATGGCTCAGGGCGCGCGGGGCCGCAGGACGGCCCAGCCGATCTCGGCGAGGAGGAGGAGGGCGGCGAGGCCGACCCAGATGAGGCGGTGGCTTTCGAAGACGACGGATTCGCGGAAGCGCACCTCGGTACGTTCGAGGCGGTCGATCTCTTCGTACACGCGGCCGAGCTGGTCCTGATCGAGCGCGCGGTAGAAGCGGCCGTCGGCGATCTTGGCCATCTTTTCGAGCATCACGTAGTTCGCCGGGTTGATGGTCTGCATGGGGATCGTCCGGCCGAGGGCGTCGCGGTAGAGCTGGCCGGTGCGGGTGTCGAAGCGCGGCAGGACGGTGGGCTCGTCCTTGCCGAGGCCGATGCAGTAGAGGCGGATGCCGAGCGCGGCGGCGAGCTCGGCGGCGGGCACGGGCAGGATGGCCTTGCTCATGTTGTCATCGCCGTCCGTGAGCAGGATGATGACCTTCGAGCGGCGCCCCTTGATGTTCTTCATGCGGTCGACGGCCATCGCGAGGCCTTCGCCGATCGCGGTGCCGGTCTCCTGGATGCTGCCGATGTGCATGCGGTCGATGCCTTTCTCGACCCAGATCTTGTTGATCGTGAGCGGGCTCAGCAGGTAGGGCTTGCCCGAGAACACGACGGCGCCGATCCGGTCATCCGGTCGTTTGGCGAGGAAGTCGTAGATGACCTTCTGGCTGGCCTGCCAGCGCGTCACTTCGGCGCGGGCGGTGCTCATGTCCAAGGCCATCATCGACCAGGAGAGGTCGACGACGAGCATGATGTCCACGCCCTCGGCCTCGCGTTCGGTCTCCTTGTTCGCGGTGCGCGGTCCGGCGATGGCGATCACGAGGATGATCGCCGTGAGCAGGCGGAGGAAGAGGCGCAGGCGGCCGGCGCGTTCGCGGACCGGGCGGCCGACGGCGCCGAGCAGCGTGGTGTCAGGATAGAGGACCGCGGCGGCCCGACCGATGCGGCCGCGCAGCCAGGCGTAGACGGGCACGAGCGCCAGCAGGAGGAGCGCCCAAGGATACTGGAAATCGTAGCCGAAGAATTCCATCAGGCTTCGTCACGCCGGGGCAGCGGCGGAGGTACGGGCAGGGGCGGCGGGACCGGGAGAGGCGGCGGAACGGGCAGCGGCGGGGGCGTCGCCGTGGGTGCGACGGGCGCCGCGACGACCGGCGGACGCGGGGGCACGATCGGCGGCGGCGTCGGTCGGGCGAAGGTCCGGCGCGCGTCCTCGACGCGGCGGGCGGCTTCGCGGACGCCGGCGATCAGCAACGAGGTCTCCAGGCCGGCGCCGGCGAACTTCGCGGCATCGGCGCTGCGCAGCGCGGCGGCCAGCGGCTGGCGCGCGGGCAGGAAGACCGGGATGACACCCGTCACCGTCAGCAGTTCCTCGGTGGCGAGCGAAGGCAGGGCGCGCGCGTCGACGGCGAAAAGGTAAGCGCGGAAAGCCCGCGTGACGCGGACCACGGCTTCGGCCGTCGGCAGCGTCTCGGCGGCCGCGAGTTCGGCCTCGAGCTGCGCGAAGGGCGGCCGCGCGGCCGGGCCGCGACGGAAGAGACGGAGGCCGACGAGCGCGACGACGGCGAGCAAGGCGACGCCGAGCACGACGGCGCCCCAGTAGGAAGACCAGAAGCCGGGCGGCACCTCGGCCTTGGGGCCGAGCAGCGTGAACGGGATTTCTTCGGCGGGAGGCATCAGCGGCGGCGCCGACGGCGTTCGAAGAAACGGGCGATGGTCGGCGCCACGGCGGCGCCGGCATCGAGGCGGGCGACGTCGGTCCCGGCGCGGCCGAGGAGGGCGGCCGTCTCGGTGAGGCGGGCTTCGGCCTGGGCCGCGAAAGCCTGACGTACGGCGAACGAACTCGTGTCGACTTCGCGGATCTCGCCGGTCTCGGCGTCCTCGAGGGCGACCACGCCGACGTCGGGGAGGATGCGTTCGCGCTCGTCGACGATCTGCACGCAGGCGGTGTCGTGGCGGGAGTTCAGTTCGGCGAGGGCCGCGGCCATCGCGTCGCCGCCTTCGGGGCCGGCCAGGAAGTCGGAGACCACGAAGACCATCGAACGCCGGCGGAGCGCGCGGCCGAGGCGGCGCATCGGCTGCACGAAGGAAGTGCGGCGCGAGACGGGCCGGAACTCGAGGACCTCGCGGATGATGCGCAGCACGTGGCGCCGGCCTTTGCGCGGCGCGACCCAGAGTTCTTCGCGGTCGGTGAAGAGCAGCAGCCCGACCTTGTCGCCCGCCTTGAGCGCGGAGACCGCGAGACAGGCGGCGACGTCGGCCGCGCGTTCGCGCAGGGTCTGTTCGCCGGAGCCGAAGCCGGCCGACCCGGAGACGTCGACGGCGAGCACCAGCGTGAGTTCGCGCTCTTCGCGGTGGAGGCGGATGAACGGCTTGCCGGTGCGCGCGGTCACGTTCCAGTCCATGGCGCGCACGTCGTCGCCGGGGACGTATTCGCGCAGCTCCTCGAAGTCGGTGCCGCGGCCCTTGAAGCGCGAGAGGTAGGCGCCGACCATCGCGTCGTTGACCTGACGCAGGGCGACGATCTCGACGCGCTGCGCGCGGCGGAGGGTCTCCTGCGGGTGGGTCGGGACGGGCGTGGCCACGGTCGCCGGACGGGCTTAGGGGACGCTGACGGCGTCGAGGACGCGGCGCACGATGGCGTCGGCGTCGACCCCTTCGGCGTCGGCTTCGTAGGTGAGGATCAGGCGGTGGCGGAGGACGTCGGGCGCGATGTCCTTCACGTCCTGCGGGGTCACGTGGTCGCGGCCCTGCAGGAAGGCCCAGGCCTTGGCGGCGAGGGTGAGGTTGATGGTCGCGCGCGGCGAGGCGCCGAACTGGAGGAACTTCGCGAGGTCGGGGCCGCCCGGGTGCTGGCCGCGGGTGGCGAGGACGAGCGAGACGATGTAATCGCGGATCGGGTCGGCCACGTGGATCGCGTCGACGGCCTTGCGCGCCTCGAGGATCTCCTGCTGCGTGATGACGGCTTCGACGTCGAGCTTCGGCGAGGTCGTCGCCATCGCGTCGAGGATCTTGCGTTCCTCCTCGCGCGTCGGGTAGCCGATGTTGAGCTTCAGCATGAATCGGTCGACCTGGGCTTCGGGCAGCGGGTAGGTGCCCTCCTGGTCGATCGGGTTCTGCGTCGCGAGGACGAGGAAGGGCGCGGGGAGCTTGTGGGTCTCGCCGCCGAGCGTCACCTGGCGCTCCTGCATCGCTTCGAGGAGCGCCGACTGCACCTTGGCGGGCGCGCGGTTGATCTCGTCCGCGAGGACGAAGTTGGCGAAGATCGGGCCGCGCTTCACGGCGTATTCGCCGGTCTTCGGATCGTAGATGAGCGTGCCCACGATGTCGGCCGGCAGCAGGTCGGGCGTGAACTGGATGCGCGAGAAGTCGGCGTGGACGGTCTGCGCGAGCGTGCGCACGGACAGCGTCTTCGCGAGGCCGGGCACGCCTTCGAGGAGGACGTGGCCGTTGGCGAGGAGGCCGATCAGCAGGCGATCGACGAGGTATTGCTGGCCGACGACGACCCGGGCGACCTGTTCGCGGAGGCGCGGCACCCAGGTGCCGGCGGCGTTGATGGTGGTGGACATAGGGGTAGGGAAGGGGTGCGCGGGGTGGCGCGTTCGGCGGTTCTCCGCCCACTTGTCAGCGTCCGGTCGGGCCGGACTTGTCTCCGATTTAGCAGGACAACCGGGACTTCTCAACCGCCGCCTTCACAAAAGCGGCGAAGAGGGGGTGGGCGCGGTCCGGGCGGGACTTGAATTCGGGGTGGTATTGGACCCCGACCATCCAGGGGTGGTCCTTGACCTCGACGATTTCGACCAGGCCGCTCTGGGGGTTGGTCCCTCCGACGATCAGGCCGGCGCCCTCGAGCTTCGCCCGGTAGGCGTCGTTGTATTCGAAGCGGTGGCGGTGGCGCTCCTTGATGTTGTCCGTGCCGTAGGCGGCGCGGGAGCGGCTGCCCGGGGTCAGGGCGCAGTCGTAGGAGCCCAGGCGCATCGTGCCGCCCTTGGTCACCACGCTCTTCTGGGATTCCATCAGGTGGATCACCGGGTTCTGGGTCTCCGGCGCGAACTCGGTCGAATGGGCGTCCTTGAGGCCGAGCACGTTCCGGGCGTATTCGATCACCGTGATCTGCATGCCGAGGCACAGGCCGTAGTAGGGGACCTTGCGTTCGCGCGCGAACTTGGCGGCGATGATCTTGCCTTCGATGCCGCGGTTGCCGAAGCCGCCGGGGACGAGGATGCCGTCGAGGCCTTCGAGGACCGCGGTGCCCTTGGTCTCGAGATCCTCGGCGTCGATGCGCACGACTTCGACGGCAGTCTCGTTGGCGATGCCGCCGTGGGTGATGGATTCGTAGACGGATTTGTAAGCGTCCTGGAGTTCGATGTATTTGCCGACGACGCCCACGCGCACGCGGTGCTTCGGCTCGAGGAGGCGGCGGACGATCTCGCGCCACGGGGAGATGTCGATCGGCCGGCACTGCAGGCCGAGGCGCTTGACGACGACTTCGTCCATGCGCTGTTCGGCGAGCTGCATGGGCAGTTCGTAGATGGAGTGCTCGACGTCACGGCATTCGAACACGCAGTCCAGGCCGACGTTGCAGTAGAGGGAGAGCTTCTGGCGGTTGTCTTCGCCGATCGGGCGGTCGGTGCGGCAGACAAGCAGGTCGGGCTGGATACCGATCTCGCGGAGCTTGGCGACGGACTGCTGCGAGGGCTTCGTCTTGAGCTCGCCGGCGGCCTTGATGAAGGGCACCAGCGTGCAGTGCAGGAAGGCCACGTTCTCGCGGCCGGCGTCATGCTGGAACTGGCGGAGCGCCTCAAGGAAGGGCAGGCCTTCGATGTCGCCGGTCGTGCCGCCGATCTCGGTGATGAGCACGTCGACGCCTTCGCCGCCCTTGAGGATGCGATCCTTGATCTCGTTCGTGACGTGCGGGATGACCTGCACCGTCTTGCCGAGGTAGTCGCCGCGGCGTTCCTTCTGGATGACGGTCTCGTAGACCTGGCCGGAGCTGAGGCTGTTGAGGCGCGAGAGTTCGCCGGAGGTGAAGCGTTCGTAGTGGCCGAGGTCGAGGTCGGTCTCGGCGCCGTCGTTCAGCACGTAGACTTCGCCGTGCTGGTAAGGACTCATGGTGCCCGGATCGACGTTGAGGTACGGATCGAATTTCTGGATACGCACCTTGAGGCCCCGGCATTCGAGCAACGCGCCCAGGGCGGCGGCGGTGAGGCCTTTGCCGAGGGAGGAGATGACGCCGCCGGTGACGAAAATATACTTCATGGAAAGGAGGTCGGGAGGGCTGGAGGGCGGGTAAAAAAGATAAGACCGGCAGGTCCTGTGACGGAAGCCGGTCTGGACTTTCGAATTGCATGGCCGAAAAAAACCATGGCAAGCGGTTTTTCCGGCCGATCCGGGGCCTTGCCCCGGCTCCGGGAGTCCCGCAGGGTTCGGCCATTCGCCCCCTTATGAGGGTTTTTCACAATCGGGGGGTGTCCCGCTAATACCTCCCCTTTTCCCTGCGTCCGGGGTGGGAACGACGGAGGCGGCGTATTTGATGCTTTTTGCATCCCGTCCCGCTCCGCCATGTCCGCAAGCTCCTGCTGTTCTAGCTGTCGTCCCTCTTCCATCGGGAAGAAGGTCGTGATGGCCCTCACCGGCCTCGTCCTCGCCGGCTTCGTGCTCGGCCACATGACGGGCAACCTGCTGATGTTCAAGAGCCCGGAGGCGATCAACGCCTACGCGAAGTGGCTGCACGACAACGTGGGCCTGCTCTGGACCGCCCGCACGGTGCTCATTATCAGCGTTTTCGCCCATATCTGGGTGGGCATCCAGCTCACCCTGGAGAACCGCGCCGCCCGCGCCGGCGGTCCCGCCGCCGAAGCCACCCGCCGCGCGACCTTCGCCTCCCGCACGATGCCCTATTCGGGCGTGGTGATTCTGGGCTTCGTGATCTTCCACCTCCTGCACTTCACCCTGAAGGCGGTCGCCTTGGGCGGCGTCTCCTACGGTGACGACGTCTACAAGATGGTCGTCGCGGGTTTCTCCTGCAAGCCGGTCGCCGTCTTCTACATCATCAGCATGCTGCTGCTCTGCCTGCACCTCAGCCACGGCGTCAGCAGCGTCTTCCAGACCCTCGGCCTGCGCAATGAACGCTGGCGCGGGCGGCTCGACGTCCTCGCCCTGGCATACGCCTGGATCGTGGCCCTCGGCTTCATCTCCATCCCTCTCGCCGTGCTCACCGGCTGCCTGAAGTAACCGTCACCTCCAGCGCCCCGACCCATGAAACTCGACTCCAAGATCCCCGCCGGCCCGCTGGCCGACAAGTGGAACAACCATAAGGCGAAGCTCCGCCTGGTGAACCCGGCCAATCGCCGCAAGTATCACGTCATCGTGGTCGGCTCCGGCCTCGCCGGTTCCGCCGCCGCCGCCTCCTTCGCCGAGATGGGCTACGAGGTCTCCTGCTTCTGCTACCAGGACAGCCCGCGCCGCGCCCACTCGATCGCCGCGCAGGGCGGCATCAACGCCGCGAAGAACTACCAGAACGACGGCGACAGCGTCCGCCGCCTCTTCCAGGACACCATCAAGGGCGGTGACTACCGCGCCCGCGAAGCCAACGTCTACCGCCTCGCCCAGGTCTCGGTGAACATCATCGACCAGTGCGTCGCGCAGGGCGTGCCTTTCGCCCGTGAATACGGCGGTCTCCTCGCCAACCGCTCCTTCGGCGGCGCCCAGGTCTCGCGTACCTTCTACGCCCGCGGCCAGACCGGCCAGCAGCTCCTCATCGGCGCCTACTCCGCGCTCTCCCGCCAGATCGGCCTCGGCACGGTGAAGATGTATACGCGCCACGAGATGCTCGACCTCGTCCTCGTCGACGGCAAGGCCAAGGGCATCGTCACGCGCGACCTCGTCACCGGCGCGATCGAATCCTGGTCGTCCGACGTCGTGGTGGTCTGCACCGGCGGCTACGGCAACGTCTTCTACCTCTCCACCAACGCGCAGGGCTGCAACGTCACCGCGACCTTCCGCGCCCACCGCCGCGGCGCCGGTTTCGCCAATCCCTGCTACACGCAGATCCACCCGACCTGCATCCCCGTCCATGGCGAAGACCAGTCCAAGCTCACCCTGATGTCCGAGTCGCTCCGCAACGACGGCCGCGTCTGGGTGCCGAAGAACGCCGCCGACTGCGCCAAGCCGGCCGCCGAGATCCCGGAAGACGCGCGCGACTACTTCCTCGAACGCAAATACCCGAGCTACGGCAACCTCGCCCCGCGCGACATCGCCTCTCGCGCGGCCAAGGAAGTCTGCGACGAAGGCCGCGGCGTCGGCCAGGTCGTCGACGGCAAGCGCCTCGGCGTCTACCTCGACTTCTCCGCCGCCATCCAGCGCCTCGGCGAGTCCGAGATCCGCGCCCGCTACGGCAACCTGTTCGACATGTACGAGAACATCACCGGCGAGAACGCGTATAAGCAGCCGATGCGGATCTTCCCGGCGGTGCACTACACGATGGGCGGCCTCTGGGTGGACTACAACCTGCAGTCCAACATCCCCGGCCTGTTCGTCGGCGGCGAAGCCAACTTCTCCGACCACGGCGCCAACCGCCTCGGCGCCTCCGCTCTCATGCAGGGACTCGCTGACGGCTACTTCGTCCTGCCTTACACGGTCACCGACTTCCTCGCCGGCGAGAAATCCGGCAGCCGTCCGTCCACGGACGCCCCGGAATTCAAGGCCGCCGTCAAGGACGTCAACGACCGCGTCGCCAAGCTCCTCTCGATCAACGGCACGAAGTCGCCTCGCTACTACCACAAGGCGCTCGGCAAGATCACCTGGGAGAAGTGCGGCATGGCCCGCGATAAGGCCGGCCTCGAAGGCGCCATCCGCGACCTGCAGGCGCTCCGCGCCGATTTCTGGCAGAACGTGAAGGTCGTCGGCACCGGCGACGCCCTCGCTCCTGAGCTCGAACGCGCCGGCCGCGTGGCCGACTTCCTCGACTTCGGCATCATGATGTGCCTCGACGCGCTCACCCGCGAAGAGTCCTGCGGCGGCCACTTCCGCACCGAGCACCAGGATGGTGGCGAGGCCAAGCGCGACGACGCGCAGTATGCCCACGCCGCCGTCTGGCAGTGGACCGGCGACGGTCAGCTCCCGGCCCGCCACGCCGAACCCCTCGTCTACGAGGAGACCCAACTCTCCACCCGCTCTTACAAGTAATCACCATGGTCCAGGACAACGGAAAAGAAACCACCCTCGCGCTCAAGATGCGCGTCTGGCGCCAGCGCCGCGGCCAGCCCGGCGCCTTCGAGGAGCATGCGCTCCCCGCCGTGCCGACCTCGGCCTCGTTCCTCGAGATGATGGACATGCTCAACGAGCAGCTCATCAAGGCCGGCCAGGACACCTTCGCCTTCGACCACGACTGCCGCGAAGGCATCTGCGGCATGTGCTCGATGACGATCAACGGCATGCCGCACGGACCCCTCCCGGGCGTGACGACCTGCCAGCTGCACATGCGCAACTTCCGCGACGGCGAGACGATCACCGTCGAGCCGTGGCGCGCCCGCGCCTTCCCGGTGCTCAAGGATCTCGCGGTCGACCG
>CAXNHL010000004.1:0-26952 GCA_964202105.1 Opitutales bacterium
TCGCGGCGGATCGCTTCGCGAGCAAGCGAACCGTTGCGCACGCAGATGAGACTCATGCTACCGCCCATCGGATTACCGAAAGCGTGTCCGAGGCCGGCCGAGTCGGTGCGGACGCCTTCGATCGCGGCGAAGAGCGTATCGCTCGTGCCGAGGCTGATGACGACCTTGCCAGGCTTGGAAGCGCCCATGCCGACGAGGCTGGAAGGATTGTCGCCGGTGCCGATGACGACCTGGCACTTCGGCGAGAAGCCGTGGCGGGCGACGAAGTAAGCGGAGATACCACCGGCGACGGTCGATCCAGGGCGGACCGGCGGAAGCTTGGCGGCGAGATCCGGAGCGGTCGCGGCGAGCGCGGCGGGGGCCCAATCACCTTTGCGAATATCCATCAGGTTCATGCCCGCGCCGTCACCGGTGTCAATCGCGGCATCCTTGCCGGCGAGCACCGAAGCGAAGAACGAAGAGACGAGATGGACGCGCTTGGTCTTGGCCCAAGCGGCGGGGTCGAGCTTGGCGAAGCGACGGATCTGCGGACCCGTGAAACGCATCGTGGCGACGGAGCCGGTCAGGTCGCAGACGGCCTGATCGCCACCGAGGGCGGCGGCGATTTCGGCGCATTCGGCGCCGGTGGACGAGTCCATCCAGATCGGCGAAGAGCGACGGGAGAGGACCGGGGCGATCTTCGCGGAGAGCGACGTGGCGCGATTACCGTCGGCGAGCGCGACCTCGTAGCCGGCGGCGAGGTAGACGCTGCCGTGCTGCTGGCCGGAAACGGAGACCGCGTCGACCTGAGAGAGATCGGTCAGCTTGGCGAGGCGGTCGAGCGCGAGCTCAAGGCCGTCGAGCCAGAGGAGCGGATCGGCGTGCACTTCGCCGCCCTGCCCTCCGCGGAGGAATCCTTCCGGATGTCCGCGGTCGGGGAAGTCGGCGCCGAACGCCGCGCGGGCGCGGGCGACCGTCGTGCCTTTCACCGTGTCCAACACGAGCGCCGTCGCGCTCTGCGTGGACAGGTCCAGACCCAGGACGATCGCCATGGCCTTAGCGGATGTACTCGTTGATCAGGTTCTCGAGCATCTCCTGGCGGCCGGACGCGAGCGTCGGCGCCTTGATGCCCTGGGCGTAGGCGTCGAGCTGGGCGAGGGTGACCTTGCCGGACTCGACCTTCTTGCCGATGCCGCTGTCCCACGAGGAGTAGCGCTTGGCGACGAACTGATCCATCTTGCCGTCCTTGATGATGGCGTGGGCGATCTTGAGGCCGCGGGCGAAGGCGTCCATGCCGCCGATGTGGGCGTGGAAGAGGTCGACCGGCTCGTGCGATTCGCGACGACGCTTGGCGTCGAAGTTGAGGCCGCCCTTGGTGAAGCCGCCCATCTTGAGGATGCGCAGCATGATGTTCGTCGTGAGGTAGAGGTCGGTCGGGAACTGGTCGGTATCCCAGCCGAGGAGCGTGTCGCCGCGGTTGGCATCGACGGAACCGAGGGCGTCGGCACCCATCGCGACTTCCATCTCATGCTCCATCGTGTGACCGGCGAGCGTGGCGTGGTTAGTCTCGAGGTTGAGCTTGAAGTGCTTCAGCAGGCCGTATTCGCGGAGGAAGTTGAGGCAGGCGGCCGAGTCGGAATCGTACTGGTGGGTCGAGGGTTCGCGCGGCTTGGGCTCGATCAGGAACTGGCCCTTGAAGCCGATCTTCTTCGCGTGGTCGACGGCGAGGTGCAGGAGCGCGGCGAGGTGATCGAGCTCACGCTTCATGTCGGTGTTGACCAGCGTGGCGTAGCCTTCGCGACCGCCCCAGAAGACGTAACCTTCGCCGCCGAGGGCCTTGGTGGCCTCGAGCGCATGGCGGACCTGGCTGGCGCCGTAGGCGAACACGTCGGCGTTGGGCGAGGTGCCCGCGCCCTGCGCGTAGCGAGGGTGGGCGAAGAGACAGGCGGTGCCCCAGAGGAGCTTCTTGCCGGTGCCCTTCTGGAAGGCCTTCAACTCCTTCGTGACGCGGTCGAGGTTCGCATGCGTCTCGGTGAGGGTCTTGCCTTCGGGAGAGATGTCGCGGTCGTGGAAGCAGTAGAAGTCGATCTGGCACTTCTGGAGGAACTCGAAGAAGACCGGGATACGGCGGAGGGCGTTGTCGAGGGAGTCGGAGCCGTCATCCCAAGGCATGAGGGCGGTGCCGGCGCCGAACGGGTCGGAGAGGCTGTTGCGCATCACGTGCCAATAGGCCGCGGCGAAGCGCATGTGGTCCTTCATCTTCTTCCCGCCGATCTTCTCGTCCGGGTTGTAGTGCTTGAAGGCGAACGGGTTCTTGGACTTCGATCCTTCGAACTCGATGACCGGGACATTAGGGAAGTGCGACATGTCTTATAGGAGGGAGGGTTCTGACATTGGAGGCGACCCACCGACTGCCAAGAAAGGAATGGCCCCGACCTATGAACAAAACGACAGGCAGGGAGTCCGCATACAACTGCGCCTTGCGCCCTCGGCGGGGGCGGCTAGGTTGGCGGCATGGAGGTCGTCCATACCATCCCTGAGTTGCGCGCCGCGGTCGCCCGGGCCCGCCAAGCCGGGAAGTCCGTCGGCTTCGTGCCGACCATGGGCTGCCTGCACGAAGGCCATCTCAGCCTGATCCGCCGGGCCAAGCAGGAGTCCTCCTTCGTGGTGGTCTCGATCTTCGTCAATCCGACCCAGTTCGGACCCAACGAGGATTTCTCGAAATACCCGCGGACGTTCGAGGATGACCGCCGCGGCAGCGAAGCCGCCGGAGCCGACCTGATCTTCGCCCCGACGGCGGCCGACTTCTACCCTGCCGGCGCCTCGACCTGGGTGGAAGTCGAAGGCATCTCCGACGGACTCTGCGGCGAATTCCGCCCTGGACATTTCCGCGGCGTGGCCACGGTGGTCGCGATGCTCTTCAACGCCGTCCAGGCGGACGTCGCCGTCTTCGGCCGCAAAGACCTGCAACAGCTTGCGGTGATCCGCCGCATGGTCCGCGACCTGCACTTATCCGTCCGCATCCTCGCCCACGAGACGGTCCGCGAACCCAACGGCGTCGCGATGAGCTCGCGCAACCGTTACCTCTCGGCGGAACAGCTGACGCAGGCGACCGCCATCCCGGCCGCCATGGAAGCCGCGAAGGCACTGGCGCGCACCGGCGTCACCGATGCCTCGCGCCTGCAGGCTGCGGCGCAAGCGGTCTTGTCCGCCCAGCCCGCCTTGAAGCCCCAATACTGCGAGATCGTCGACCTTGAGACGATGGCGTCCGTCGCCTCGACCGCTGGAAAAAGCTGCGCCATCGCGATCGCCTGCCACCTAGGCGCGACGCGCCTGATCGACAACGCCGACCTCTGATCAGGTCAGGCTGAGGTAGACCGCGGCCAGCAGGATCAAGGCCCCGATGAGGCGTCGCGTCATGATTCCCCCGCCCACCTGCTTCTCGGAGTTGGCGAACCAGTGCCCGACGACCCACACCAACGCCACGCTCCAGAGTCCGCGCGTGTTATAAAGGACGTTGGTGACCGTGACCTCGTGGTAGACCGCGATGCAGTAGGCGATACCCATCGCCTGGATGGTGAGCAAGGTGCCGCCGCCGAAAGCCCAGACGACCATCGGGCGAGGCATCTCGCGCAACGACGCGGAGAAGAAAGGGATCAACGTGAACGACAGCGTGCCGACGGTGGCGAACATCACCGGCGCGAAATGCCCGAAGCCGAAATCGCGGACCCACAGCTGCTGCATCACGTCGGTCGCCGCGAAAGCGATCGAGGCCAGGAAGGCGAAGCCGACGCTGACCAACAGGCGTTCGCGGTTAGCCCGCCATTCGCCACCCAGCAGGGCGAGGGCCAACGTGGTGAGGAAGGTGGCCACCCACAGCTTCCAGCCCAGCTCCTCGCCGCCGGTGACGAAGACCAGCAGGGCCACGAAGATCACCTTCGTACCGAGCACCGGCGTCGCGATGGAGATGTCCCCGCGGCTGATCGCGATGAAAGTGAAGACCTGGCCGATGAAGAATGCCGTCCCGGCCAGCATCGCATGGATGACGTTCGTCGACGTGAAGGCCTCGCCCCCGAGCAGGAGCCAGGTCTGGAACAGGACCGCCCCGATGAGGTTCACGATGAACAGGACCCGCCAGGGGTGCCCCCCGTCCATGGCCCGCTTGAGCGCCATCGCGGCGAGGGTGTAGCCCACGGCCGAGCAGAGGGGAATGACGATGGAGGCGGGCGAACGCATCAGGCAGGCCCGAACGAACGCCCTTCCCTCCCCGCTGGCGAGTCCGAACCAAGAAAACGCCGCCACCGACCCGGCCCGACCTTGCCCCCGGCCAGCCGGCCGGCATGCTGGAGGCATGGGTCATTTCTCCTACAAGACCGAGGCGGTCGACCCGCACCGGAAGGCGCTTTCCGAACAGCTCATCCTGGACCTGAACCATGTCGCGGACGGGCCTTTGCTCGCCTTGGCCAAGCTCATCCCGGGCGGATACATCCATCGTAAACCTTTCCTTCGCGACGCCAAATGGCGCTTCCAGAAACGACTGGCGAACCTCACCGAGGACGCGGCCGCGGTGGCCGACCATCTGCCGTGGTTCGCCGGTAGCCTCAAGGCCGACAAGGCGCGGCTGCTCGAGCATCTCGAAGAACTCGCCGCCGTGCTCGGCGGCCCGCGCGCCGGGCTGCTCTGCCTGCTCTGGAATCATCGGGCCGAGAACAAGGACGCCGTCCTGCCCGCCGACCTGCTGACCCGCCTCCTCGCGAACACGAAGCCGCAGGCCGGGAAACCGGATGGCAAAGCCTGGAAGGCGCTACAGGCCAAGCTGGGCGGGGCCGCGGAAAAAGAACCCCTCGAGTCGGTCGACGCGCTCGACTCGGCCGGCAAGACCGTCCGGCGTCTCTTGACTGAAATTTCCCAAGGCAAAGCGGCCCGCGAAAACGAAGGCCGCCAGATCCGCCGCCAGCACGCCAACGAACTCGAGACGAAGGACGCCGAGATTCGGAAGGTCCGCGAGGAAGGCGCCCGCCAGGCGCAGGAAGCCGCCAAGCAGGCCGCCGCCCAAGCGGCCGCCCTGCAGGTCCTGCAGACCAAGCTGACCAACGAGGAAGCCGAAGTGACGCGACTCCGCGGCGAACTCGAACGCGCCCGCGAACACGTGGCGAAGAAGGCCCGCGAGATCGCCGAGGAACTGCTGTCCGAAGAAGTCCGCCCCTGGCTGGCTGACGCCCGCACGCTGAAATCCGCTTCCGAGGAAGTGGCCAAGCTGCGCCAACTGACCACCGAGACCGTCGAGAAGGTCCGCAAGGCCCAGCGCGACGCCGACCCCTTCTTGGCGAAGGAACATGAGCTGCGCCAGGCCATCCCGCAGATGGAGGAGATGCTCAAGCTCCTGCGTCGCTACCTGCGCACCGCCGGCCAGGCCCTGCCCGAAGTCGTCGCCTTGGAGAAACGCATCACCGAGCACATCGAGAAGGTCCGCTACGAGCTCGAGAAGCGCGACCAGCCTTCCGATCCTTTCCTCGAACGCATCTCGGCCCGCATCAACGGCGCCGACGCCCGCGAACTGAAATCGATCGAAGGCGCCCTGCTCCTCGCCGAACAGGCCGGCCTGGTCGACTCACGCCACGCGGACTTATATCGCCGCGACATCCACCGTCGTCGCTCCTACCTGGCCGACGTCGCCTTCCACGTGCAGAAGCAGTCCGGGCCGCTCGCGATGCTCGAACGCGCCGTCGCCACGGGCGAACCCGCCCGCCTCGCGCTCGACGCCAACAACTTCGCCTGCCTGCGCCAGGATTACCTCGGCCTGCGCCTGCCGACCAAGAAGAACGCCCAGGGCGACAGCCGCTTCCTGCTCGACACGGCGGCCCGCCAGAAGGTCGTCCAGCTCATCGAAAAGCTGGCGGACGATGCGCCGGGCCTGCACGTCTGGATCAGCTTCGACGGCCAGCAGACCACGCTCAAGACCTCGAACTCGCGGGTCCGCGTGACATTCAGCCGCGCCGGCGCCAAGGCCGACCACGACATCATGGACCTGGTCGCCAAGGACAAGACGGTGGAGGCGCCTTGGTTCGTGGTCTCCGACGACATCGAGGTGCGCGACGCCACCTCCCGCGAAGGGGCGTATATCATCTACAACGACGCGCTGATCCAACTGCTGGTCAACCGCGGCATCCGGGCCTGAAACAAGCCGGGCGCATCCTGCGATGCGCCCGTACGGAAGGAAGCCGACGCGCGGCTTACTTCTTCTTCTTGGCCGGTGCCGCCGTCAGAGGCGGAGGCAGCACGCCCGCGAAATCCTCGGCCTTGAGGCCAGGGTGGAACATGTTGAAGGAATACTTGCTGGGCTTCCACTCCACGACCGGGTTGACGTCAGCCATGGCCGGCACGTCAAGGCCGAGGCCCCAGTAGACGCCATTGACGAGCAGGCGGCGGAGCGACTCGTCGACGAGGTCGCTGGCCGAAGCCATGGTAGTGGTGAGCACGCGGTTCTTGGAGCCGCCGGCGTTGGGGACCTCACGGGTCCAGGCCACCGCCATCGCAGGGGAGTTCACGCCCTGCTCCTGCTTGTCGGTGGCGCGCTTCTTCGCGCGTTCGCTGAGAGGGTCGTCCTTGCCCATGCCCTTGAGGACCTGACCGCGGAGAAGGACCTGCGCATCGGCGGGCGGGTAGGCTTCATAGACGTCGGTGTCACCGAAGATGACGCCCACGCCATTAAGGATCGCGAGCTTCTCAGCGCCGGCCTCGACCGCGGTACGGGTGGCTTCGCCCTTATGGTTGCCCCAGTGGCTGACCCAGGTCTCGCCGAGGACGTTCTTACCGAAGCCGCCTTTGTTATTCCAGTTATAGGCGACGAAGGGGCTCTCCTTGGGGATACCCGAGAAGGCGTGCGTGCTGGTGCGGGTGGCGACGATCGGCACGCCGCGCTTGATGGCGGCGTCGAACTTCGCGAGAGCGGCTTCGTTCCACTTGCGGAAACGCAGGCCGAGCACGAGGGCGTCGGCGCTGTCGAGGGCTTCCGGCTTGGCGAGGGAGCCACCGTTGTTCGGATTGATCACGCCTTCGTCATGCGAGAAGAGGACGGTGCACTTGAAGCCGTGGCGCTCGGACAGGATGCGGGCGAGCATCGGCATCGACTCTTCGGAGCGGTATTCTTCGTCGCCTGCGAGCAGGACGACATGCTTGCCGGCGCCCGCGCCCTTGCCGGCGGGGAATTCCAGCCAACCGGGACCGGAGGTGAAGGCTTCCGCGGCGACGGCCGGGAGCGCGAGGACGAGGGCGGCCAGGGCGGCCCACAGGTGGAGATGACGCTTCATGGGGTGAGGCTTCAGCGTGACCAAACACAGGGCCCTTTCAAGCGCCCTGTGCCGGGGTCGGGTTTTATTTCCGCTCGTTAGCGGGCTTCTTCGGCGCGAACGGATCGGGGCGCAGCACTTCCTGCCGTCCGTCGGAATAGGTCGTGACCTGGTTGCCGAACGGGTCCTTACGCGTGGTGGCGCTGGTGCCGTCACTGTAACGGGTGGTCGTGCCGCCGAAGGGGTCAGGGCGCGTCGTGGCGGTGACGCCATTGCTGTAACGCGTGGTCGAGCCGCCGAACGGATCGGGGCGTGTCGTGGCGGTGACGCCGTTGCTGTAACGGGTCGTGGAACCGCCGAACGGATCCGGCGTCTTCACCGCCGTGACGCCGTTGTCGTAACGGGTCTGCGTGCGGCCGAAGGCGTCGGCGCCCTTGACGCCGGAGCGAGGCGGCTCGCCGGTGCGGGGATCGGCCTTGATGACGACCGAGGGCTTCGGCTCCGGCTTGGTCGGCTCCTTGCGGGACTCCTCCTTCTTCGGCGCGGCCGAAGCGAGGGCGGAGACGAGCAGACCGACGAAGAGGAACGCGGGGAGTCTCATGGGGATGACTCTATTAGAATGTGAGAATGAGGGAACGCAAGCCGACGGGGACCCCGGAAAACAGGAAGGGCGGGCGCCTCACGGCGCCCGCCCTTCGCTCAGAGGACCGAAGTCCCTTAGGCGATGATCTTCTCGACCGCCTTGCCGAAGTTATCGGTGAGGCGGAAGTCACGACCGTTGTAGCGGTAGGTGAGCTTGGTGTGATCGAAGCCGAGGAGGCGGAGGATGGTGGCGTGGAGGTCGTGCACGTCGACGCCGTCAGCGGCGACCTGGGAGCCGATTTCGTCGGTCTCGCCGTAGTGCATGCCGCCCTTGACGCCGCCGCCGGCCATCCAGCAGCAGAAAGCCTTGGAGTGGTGGTCGCGACCGGAAGCCTGGTTGACGCGGCCCGCGGTGGTCGGGGTGCGGCCGAATTCTCCGCCCCAGATGATCAGGGTCTGGTCGAGGAGACCGCGCTGCTTGAGGTCGGCGATGAGGGCCGCGGCCGGGCCGTCGATGTTCTCGGCGCGCTGGGCGATCGAGGTGAAGAGGTTGGTGTGGTGGTCCCAACCGCCGGCGTCGACCTGGACGAAACGGACGCCGCGCTCGACGAGGCGACGGGCGCAGAGGAGCTTGGCGCCGAGGTCGGTCTTGCCGTACATCTCGCGGGTCTTCTCGGACTCCTTGGAGATATCGAAGGCGTCGGTGGCCGCGGTCTGCATGCGGAAGGCGAGTTCGAAGGATTCGATGCGGGCTTCGAGCTGCTCGTCCTTCTGGACGGTCTGCATGTGGCGCTCGTTGAGCTGGCGGACGAGGTCGAGCTGCTTGCGCTGCGCGTCCTGCGTGGTGAATTCGCTCTGGAGGTTGGCGATGATCTTGTTCGCCGGAGCACCGGGGCGGAAGGAGGTGTTGGCGCCCTGGTAGAGGGACGGGAGGAAGGCCGAAGCGCGGGCGTCGGAGCTGCCGCCGAGGGAGACGAAGCCCGGGAGATCCTGGCTTTCGGTACCCAGACCGTAGAGGACCCAGGAGCCGAGGGAGGGCTTGGAGAGGATCGCCGAGCCGGTGTGCATCAGCTTGGCGGCCGGGCCGTGGGCCGGGATACCCTGGTGCAGCGAGCGGATGACGCACATGTCGTCGGCCACGCCCTGGAGCTTCGGGAAGATCTCGGAGATCTCGAGGCCGGACTTACCGGACTTCTTGAACTCGAACGGAGTCGGGAAGAGGACGCCGTTCATGCCGGCGGCCGACATGTCGGCGAGCTCCTTCATCTTCGGCTTCGGATCGAAGGTGTCGAGGTGCGAGGGAGCGCCGCCCGCGAAGATGTGGATGACGTGCTTCGCCTTGGCGGCGAGAGGAGCCTTGCGCGGCTTGAGGTTGGCCATCACTTCGGCCTGGGCGTCGGTGACGAGGTAGTCGGCGACCATGGTGCCGAAGGCGAGCGTGCCCATGCCGAGGCCGGTCTGGCGCAGGAACTCGCGGCGCGAGTTCGGGGTGGGGACGTAATTTCCGCAGCTGGAGTCTTTCATGGGGATGATGAGGTTGGTTTGATTGTGAAGGGGCTATTGTAGAAAAACAACTCTTTCGAGGGTGGGGTAATCAATTCAGGTACACGAACTCGTTGGAGCAAATCATGGACTGGGCCAGCATGACCCAGGGGTTAGAAGGCTCCTTACGGGAGACCATTTCCGTGTTATTCACGATTTTTCCGCCTTTAACCGAGGTCTCGATCTTCACTTCGGGGGTCGAGGGACCCTTGGTGAGGGCGGCCTTATCGGCCTTGGCCTTGGCGACCCGCTCGGCCTTGGCCCGGGCGGCCTTGTCTCCCTTGGAGGGAGCCTGGACGACCGGCTCGTCGATATAGCCCGCGATGCGGGTCACGAACTCCCGGGCGATCTGGCGCTCCTGCACGGTGGGCGAGCGCTGATACATGATGCGATAGAGTTGGGTGATGCGCTCGTCATCGGACGTGGCCTTCGCCATCTCCGGGCGGGCGTTCACGTTGCGGGCGACTTCGATCGCGAGAGGATTGTTCATGAAGAACAACGCCTGCTGCGGCACGATCGTGGAGCTGCGCATGGAGTTTGCCATGTTCGGATCGGCGAAGTCGAACTGCGACTGGAGTTCGCTGAGCTTGTCGCGGTCGATGAAGCCGTAGATCGTGCGACGATAGCTGTAAGGCTCGTCGGTGATGTTGACGGCGCGGCCGCCCATGGCGCGGTCGATCTTGCCGGACAGGAGGAGCATCGAGTCGCGGATGCTCTCGAAGTCCAGGCGACGGAGGTTGGCGTGCCAGAGGAACTTGTTGCCGCCGTCGACCTTGGTCGGATCCACGGAAGATTTCTGCGTCAGCAGGATGTTGGTGCTCGGGTTCGCGGACTGACGATAGGCGGCGGAGAGCAGGATGCGCTTGTGCATCTTCTTGATGGACCAGCCGCCCTCGACGAACGTCGTGGCCATCCAGTCGAGCAGCTCGGGGTGGCTCGGGGCCTCGGACATGTTGCCGAAGTCGTCCGGCGAGGAGACGATGCCGGCGCCGAAGTGGTGCGCCCAGAGACGGTTCACGAGCACGCGGGCGGTCAGGGGATTGGTGCGGCTGGCGATGGCGAGGGCGAGCTCGCGGCGGCCGCTGCCTTCATAGAACGGCAGACGGTCCGGACCGGACAGCACCTCGAGGAACTGGCGCGGGGCGACGGGGCCACGCTTGTTGCGGTCTCCGCGGATGTAGACGTTGCTGTCGCGGGGCTTCTCGACGTCGGTGATCACCATCGCCGTGCCGGGACCTCCCGGGTGGGTGATGTCGAGGGCGTTGATGTCGGTGAACTTGAAGTACTTCACCGGCTTGTTGTTGTTGACGAAGGTCGAGCTGATCGGGGTCTGCCAGATGGCGCAGAAATCACGGCTTTCGGTGAGACGCTCCAGGATGGTCACGGAGCGGATGTCCTCGACGTCCGGCAAGGGCCAGGGGAAGGCGGCCAGCTGGGCGAGGGCGGGGTCATCCTTCTCGCCCTTGCGGCCGGGCTGCGTGCGCAGCTGGATGTGGGCGAGGATCTTATCGCGGTGCTTCTTGAAGACGGCCTGATAGGCCAGCGCGACTTCGTCGAGGGACTTCGGCTTGAGGCCGCGGAGGGCCTCGGCGATGAGCGGATTGACCGGCGACTTCGTGTCGGCGAGCGCGGCGGACAGGATCCCCGGGGCCTGCGCGGCGAAGTTTTCGGCGCTGACCTTCCTCAGGCGGACGAGCGGACCGGTGATCGGGTGTTCCGTGCGGCCCATGACGGCGGCGAAGGAGGAGGTGAGCTCGCGGCTTTCGCCGAGGTCGTATTTCTTGAGGATATCGAAGCCGGCGGTGCTGCGGAAGCCACCGACCATGGCGGCCATGGCGCGCGGAGCGAACTCGCGATGGAAGGCCGCCTGCATGCCGACGAGATGCTTGTAGTAACCCTGAGCGGTCTCTTCGATGAGCGCGGCGAGTCGCTTCTCGTAGTCGGCGCGGTAGGCGTTGCTCGGGGCGTTCTTGCCGACGAGCAGCGGATCGCGGATGACGGGGTTGGTCTGGGGCTCGGTCACGGAGGCGAAGATGCCGTGGAGCGAGTAGTAGTCGGCCGCCGGGATCGGGTCGAACTTATGGTCGTGGCAGCGCGAGCAGGAGACGGTCAGGCCCAGGAAGCCCTTGGTCGTGGCGTCGATGCGCTCGTCGATGGTGTCATCGTTGTTCTGGAAGCGCTTGCCGACGGTGACGAAGCCGAGCGCGGCGAGGCGCGGGTCGTCCTTGGCGAGGTCGGGCAGGCGGTCCGCCGCGAGCTGCTCGATGATGAACTGGTCGTAGGGCTTGTCGGTGTTGAAGGCGTCGATGACGTAGTCGCGGTAGGTCCAGGAGCTGTCGAAGGTCTCGATGGTGCCGTTGCGCTTCAGGCCCTTGGTGTCGGAGTAGCGGGCGGTATCGAGCCAGTGGCGGGCCCAGCGTTCGCCGTAGTGCGGCGAAGCGAGCAGTCGGTCGATGGTACGTTCGACGACGCTGGCCACGGCGCGCACGGGCTGGCCTTTACGCACGGCCATCGTGTCGTAAGCGAGCGCCGCGTCGTAATCGCGCGAGAAGGCGTCGACCTCGACGCTCGTGGGCGGCAGGCCGATCAGATCGTAAGAGAGGCGGCGCAGGAGGGCTTCGCCGTCGGCGGCCGGGCTGGGCTTGAGGCCCTTCTCGTCGAGCTTGGCCATGATGAAGGCGTCGACCTCGTTCTGGCACCAGGCGGGGTTGCTGAGTTTGGTCGGCACCGCGAAAGTCTGGACGGGCTGGAAAGCCCAGTGCGCGCGGGCCTTGTCGGAGAGACCGGTGAGCTTGGCGCCGCCGGCGCCGGCCGGAGCGGGCGCACCCATCTTGATCCACTGTTCGATCAGTCCGATCTGCGTGGAGGAAAGCTTGGCGCCGGCCTTGCGCGGCGGCATCGAGATGTCGGGGTCGGCCTGGTGGACCGCGACGACCATCAGCGACTTCTTGAGGTCGCCGGGGACGACGGCCGGACCGAGGTCGCCGCCGGCGAGCATGCCCTGACGGGAGTCCATGATGAGTCCGCCCTTCGAGACGCCCTTCTCTTTCGAGTGACATTCATAGCAACGCTCGGTGAGGATCGGGCGGATGTTCTTCTCGAAGAACTCGAGGCCGGCCGGGTCCATCTTCGGCTCGGGAGCGTCGGCGGCGGAGAGGCCGGCGACGGAGACGAGGGCGAGGAGTCGGAGACTGACGGACAAGGACGACATGGTGGTTTTAAGGGGGTGGGCGACAGGGGGAATACCGCTAGTATTAAATACTCCCCTACGGCTAAAATGTTTCAACCAATTCATGCGGACTTTTTACCCTAAAAACGAAGAGGCCGACCCCCCATGAAGGAGGCCGGCCTCGTTAAAAACCTGTCAAAAACGTCAGTTGACGTAGATGAACTCGTTCGAGAGGAGCAGCGCGTGGACGAGGAGCTCGGTCGGGGTCAGCGGCTCGCGGGAGATCATCTCGCCCACGTTACGCAGGACGCCTTCGGCGCCACCGCCGGTCACGGCCATCATCATGCTCTCTTCGCCGTCCGGAGCCATCACCGCAGCACCCTTGGTCGAGGGGGCGGCGGTGCGGGCGACAGGTGCCACGGCCTTGCCACGCTCGCCGGCCCGCGTCGGAGGACGGACCTTGGCGGTGGCGGCACCCATCTTCTGCTTGGTCAGGAACTCCTGGGCCACGCGGATCTCGTTGGTGGACGGGCGGCGCTGGAACATGCAGCGGAACATCGCGACGATGCGCTGGTCCTCGGACATGGCGTTGACGACGTCCTTGCGGGCGGCGACGGCGCGGGCGACGTCGACCGACAGGGCGTTGTTCATGAAGAACAGGGCCTGCTGGGGCACGATCGTCGAGTTACGCTTCGTGTTCGAGGTATCGGGGTCGCCGTAGTCGAACTGCGAGAGGGTGTCGCTGAGGCGGCGGCGGTCGACGTAGCCATAGAGGCTGCGGCGGTAGCTGAACGGCTCGTCGGTGATGTTCGCCGGCTGGCCGCCGACGGTGGTGGTCATCTTGCCGGTGAGCAGGATCATCGAGTCACGGATGGACTCGAAGTCGAGGCGACGCAGGTTGCCGCGCCAGAGGAGGCGGTTGCCGGCGTCGACCTTCAGCGGATCGACCGGACCCTTCTTGGCCACCAGCGGGTTGGCGGTGGGGTCGGAATCCTGGCGATACGTGTTGCTGAGCACGATCATGCGGTGGAGGCGCTTCATCGTCCAACCGTTCTCCACGAAGTCCGTGGCGAGGTAGTCGAGCAGCTCAGGGTGCGAGGGCTTCTCGGACATGTTGCCGAGGTCGTCGGGCGTGTTCACGAAGCCTTCGCCGAAGTGCTTGGTCCAGGTACGGTTCACGGCCACGCGGGCGGTGATGGGATTGTCCTTGGAGATGATGGACTGGGCGAACTCGTAGCGACCGCTGCCGTCGACATACGGGCGACGTTCGCCGACCGTGAGGATGTCGAGGAACTGGCGGGGCACGATCTCACCCTTGAGGTTCTTGTCGCCACGCTTGAACACGTAGCTGTCCTTCGCGCCTTCGGAGTCCTGGACGACCATCGCGTGGCCGGGGACGCCGGGGTGGGAGAGTCGGAGCTCATTGATCTGCGCGTGACGGAAGTAGGCGACGGGCTCGCGGTTGCCGATGCCGCCGTAGATCGGGCGGTTCTGCCAGTCCTGACAGAACTTACGCGTGCTGAAGAGGGAGATCATCTCTTCGTTGTCGAAGAGCTCGTCATAGGACGGGATGGCCCAAGGGTAGCCCGTCATCTCGGCGATGGCCGGCGAGGACTTCTTCCACTCTTCGCCCGGCTTGGCCAGGAGGCTGAGGTGGGCGAGGATCGCGGCCTTGTTCTCGACGTAGATGCGCTGGTAGGCGGCGGCGACGTCATGCATCGTCTTCGGTTTGATGTTCCGCAGGCCGGCGGCGATGATCGGGTTCACGCGGTTCTCCGGATCGTCGAGGTATTCCTTGAGGACGATCGGGGCGCGCTCGGCGAAGTAGACGAACGGCACGGAAGCCAGGGCGGCGAAGGGACCGGTGATCGGCGAATCCTTCTGGATGCGCATGGCGGCGAAGTCCGTGTCGGACTGCAGGTCGATCTTGTAGCGGTCGGAGTATTCGCCGGCCTCGGAGGAGCCGCCGCGGACGGTGGCGATCATGAGGCGACCGGCCATCTCGTGGTCGTAGCGGGCGCGGGTCTCGCGCATGTAGCGGAAGAAGCCGGCGACCTGCTCGTCCTGAAGCTGATTGAGGCGCTTAAGGAAGTCGGAACGGGCGGCGGCGGTGTTACCGGTGGCCGCGATCGGGGTCTGGTGCAGGGGCTCGACGATCGAGGCGAAGATGCCGTGCAGGGAGTAGTAGTCCTTGATCGGGATCGGGTCGAACTTGTGATCGTGGCAGCGCGAGCAGGCGACGGTCAGGCCGAGGAAGGCCTTGGTCGTCGTGTCGATGCGCTCATCGATGGTGTCATGGATGTCGTCGAAGCGCTTGCCGATGGTGATGAAGCCGAGGGCGGCGAGGCGAGGATCGTCGGGAGAGATGTCCGGGATACGGTCGGCGGCGAGCTGCTCGACGACGAACTTGTCGTACGGCTTGTCCTCGTTCATCGCGTTGATCACGTAGTCGCGATAGGTCCAGGCGTAGGCGTAGCGGTAGTCGCGGAAGAGGCTGTCGCCCTGGTCGACCTGGAGGCCGCGCGTGTCGGAGTAGCGGGCGGTGTCGAGCCAGTGACGGGCCCAGCGTTCGCCGTAGTGCGGCGAGGCGAGGAGGAAGTCGACCTGCTTGACGTAGACGGCTTCGAGGTTGCCGGCCGGGCGACCGGTGCGGGCGGCGAGCGAGTCGGCGAGGCCGGCGTTATCGCAGGCCTTGACGAATGCGTCGACCTGTTCGGAGGTGGGCGGGAGGCCGATCAGATCGTAGTAGACGCGACGCAGGAAGGCTTCGGGACCCGCGGCCGGATTGGGCTGGAGGCCCTTCTCTTCGAGCTTGGCGAGGACGAACGCGTCGATGGAATTCTTGACCCAGGCCTTGTTCTTCACTTCGGGCACAGGGTACTTCTTGACGGGCTGGTAAGACCAATGTTCGCGGGCCTTGCTGGTGAGGCCGGTCAGCTTGGCGGCCCCGCCACCCGGCATCGGCGCACCCATCTTGACCCACTCTTCAAGGAGGGCGATTTTTTCGTCGGGCAGTTTGCCGCCGGTCTTCTTGGGCGGCATCGCGAACTCGGGATCGGTGTACTGGACGGCCTTGACGAGCAGGGACTTCTCGAGGTTGCCGGGGACGACGGCGGGACCTTCGTCGCCGCCCTTGTAGGCGCCGTCGCGGGAGTCGAGGATGAGGCCGCCCTTCGAGGAATTCTTCTCGGCGGAGTGGCACTCATAGCAACGGTCGATGAGGATCGGGCGGATGTTCTTCTCGAAGAACTCGAGACCTTCCTTGGAAGGCTGCGCTTCGTCGGCGGCGACCGCGAAGGCGGAAGCGAGCAGCGTGAGGGCGAGGGTGGAGTGACGGAGCGACAGCATGTTCGTGTTTTTTAAAGCGGGATAATGGCTAGGGGAAAGCAGCCGGGAGGGGCTGACCTTGAAGAATAATGTAAGTCCGACCCCTCGGAAATCAAGAGCGCTTCCCCATTCGGGTTGTAAAGAGAAGACCCCAAGGCGAGGATACGGGAGACGGACGATGCGCATCCTGATCGCCAACGACAAATTCAAGGGCTCGCTCGCGGCGGAAAAGGCGGGTTTTCATCTTAAAAATAGCCTAGAAAGCGTGTTTCCGGGGGCGATTATCGATATCTGCCCGATCGCGGACGGTGGCGAAGGGACGGCTTTGGCCATGACGACCGCCCTGGCGGGGGAATGGGTGCACGCCCAGACCGAGGATGCCCACGGACGGCCGCTCGAAGCCCCCTTTGGCTGGGTCGCCAGCTCCGCCACGGCCGTCATGGAAATGAGCGCGGCCAGCGGCTTGGCTATCGTCCAAGATATCGAACTTAACCCATTTAAAGCCAGCACCTTAGGTACAGGAATCCTTATCCAATCCGCCCTCCGGAAAGGCGCCCGACGGCTGCTGATCGGCATCGGCGGGAGCGCCACCAACGACGGGGGCCTCGGGGTCGCCCTCGCCCTGGGATACCAGTTCAAGCGCCGGGGGCAGGACTTCACCCCCACCCTCGAGACCCTCCTCGAAGCGGACCAGGTCGTCCGGCCGACCGCCCTCCCCTCCTTCGAGCTGATCGTGGCCTGCGACGTCGATAACCCCCTCCTCGGCCCCCACGGAGCCACCCGGGTCTATGGTCCCCAGAAAGGCGTCCGTGACTTCGCTTGGTTCGAACAACGGCTCGCACACCTGGCCGACCTCGCGCGTCGCGACCTCGGCGTCGACCCGCGCGACATCCCCGGCGCCGGCGCCGCGGGCGGCCTCGGCTTCGGTCTGATGGCCTTCCTCGGCGGACGTCTGGTGAGCGGCTTCGACATGGTGGCTTCCCAAGTCGGATTGGAAGCGCGCGTCGCCGCCGCGGACCTCGTCATCACCGGCGAAGGCCGGCTCGACGCGCAGAGCCTGCAAGGCAAAGGCCCGGTCGGCGTCGCCCGCCTCGCGCGTCAGCTCGGCAAGCAGATCGTCGGCGTCGCCGGTTCGGTCGACGACTCGGCAGAGCTGCGCGCGCAGTTCGACCTGCTCATCGGCATCAAGCCCGCGGCGATGCCGCTCGACGAAGCGATGCGTCGCACCGGCGAACTCCTCGAGTCCGCCGTACGCGCCCACGCCGCGCCGCTGCGCGCGCTCAGCTCCTGAAGATCGGGATCGGCACGCCCTTGCCGTCGACGGTCGCGTAGAAGGGACGGCCCTCGACGTCGAACGCGGTCTTGGGGCTGATGCCCATCGCGCGGAAGATCGTGGCGTGCATGTCGCTGATCGAGACGGGGTCCTTGATCGCCACGAGCGGACGCTCGTCCGCGGTGGCGCCGTAGACGTGGCCCTTCTTCACGCCGCCGCCGAACATGACGACGCTCGTGCCGCCGGTGAAGTGACGGTGCAGGCCGTAATGGTCGGGGCTGGTGATGATGCCGGACTTATTGAAGGCCTGGTCCTTGGCCTGCGAGCCAGGGCGGCCTTCGATCATGGCGTCGCGGCTGAACTCGCTGGCGATGATGACCAAGGTGCGGTCGAGGAGCCCGCGCTGCTCGAGGTCGCGGATGAGGCGCGCGATCGGACGGTCGATCTCGGCATGCATCTTGGCGACGGTCTCGTGCCCCTTGCCGTGCGTGTCCCACTGGAAGAAGGGGACGTATTCCGTGGTGACCTCGACGAAGCGCGCGCCGTTCTCGACGAGGCGACGGGCCAGCAGGCAGCCGCGGCCGAAACGACCGGTGTCGTAATCCTTCTGGACCTCGGGCGTCTCGAGCGAGATGTCGAACGCGGCGCGCTCCTTGGCGCTGAGCAGACGGTAGGCGTTGTCCATCGAACGCAGCATGGACTGGTGCTGATGGTCGCTGAGGAGATCGCGGTCGGGCGTCGCGTCGACGAGGCGACGGAACTCGCGGTCGCGGTTCACGAAGCGACCGGCGTCCATGCCCTTGGGCGGGCGCACGGCGGCGGCGGCCTCTTCCGGGAACGGCAGGTTCATCGGGCCGTATTCGCCGCCGAAGAAACCGGCGGTGGTGAAGGCCTTGAGCTCTTCGCTTTCGCCGACGCCTTCGAGGCGCTGGCCGATGTTGATGAAGGCCGGCATGACCGGATTACGCGGACCGAGCACGCGGGCCATCCAGGCGCCGATGTGCGGGCAGGCGACCGTCTGCGGCGGGACGTAACCGGTGTGCCAATGGAACTGGTGGCGTGAGTGCAGGATGCTGCCGAGGTCGGGCTGCACCGCCGAACGGATGATCGTGCCGCGGTCCATGACCTGCGCGATGTTCTCCAAGCCTTCGCAGATGCGGACACCGTCGACCGAGGTCGGGAT
This sequence comes from Opitutales bacterium, assembly GCA_964202105.1. Classification (GTDB taxonomy): domain Bacteria; phylum Verrucomicrobiota; class Verrucomicrobiia; order Opitutales; family UBA953; genus UBA953. The sequence goes on from CAXNHL010000004.1 coordinate 18,345, forward strand.
CGCCGGGAAGGTGCTGAGGACGCGGTCGTAGGTGAGCCCCTTCTCGTAAGGCGCGTAACGCTTCGGATCGAACGTCTCCGGCGCGGCCATGCCGCCGGCGAGCCAGATGAGGATGACCGCGTCGGCGGTCGCGGTCGGCTGCACGAGCTTCTCGCTTTCGGCGAGGAGGCGCGGGGCGCCCATCGAGAGCGTCGCGGCGCCGGCGGCGCCGAGCATCCGGAGGAATTCGCGCCGGGCGAGCGGCTCGGGCAAGGAAGGGTCAAGCGGCAGCGGAGAGGACATGGCGATCAGCGGATGGTCTGGAATTCGGGGAGCATGCACACGGCCCAGAGGAGGTCCGCGATGCCTTGTTCGGAAAGCTCGGCGCCGACGATGCCGGCGGCGACCTTGAGCTCCGCGGGCGCGGGCTCACGGCTCAGCGCGGAGAGGAAGAGCCAGCGGGCGAACTCTTCCGGCGAAGCCCACGCGCGACGCTTCAGCTTGCCGGCGCCGGCGGCGAGGAGGTTCGTCAGCGCCTGGCCGTTGGCAAGGTCGATGGCCTCGAGCGTGCTGAGCTCGTTGGGCCGCATCGAGACGATCTGCTCGCGGTTCGGGCGGCCGAGCGCGCGCTGCAGGAGGTCGGACTTCACGAGGCCGGCCCGCGCAGGGAGGCTGCTGGTGCCTTCGACGCCGGCGAGCATCTCGGCCATGCGGGCCTGCGCCTTGCGCCAGGCCTCGCTCTTGACGAGCGCGACGGGCTGCCAGACGGGCTCCGCGGACTTCGCCTTGCCCTTGCCGGCGGCGAAGACGCCGCGGGCGCTGGGTACGCTGGTCGTCCACTCCCACGAGGCATCGGTGGCCATCTTCACGCGGGCGCCGCCCTTGAGCGTGACGTTCGCCTGGAAGAAGAGCGCGGCGATGTTCGGCCCCGAGCCGGCGTTGCGGCCGACGACGACGATCTGGTTCGCGCCTTTCAGGAGCGCGACGGAGAGGTCGAAGTTCTGCGGGTCGGCCCAGTTGTCGCCGGCGCCGATCTTCTTGCCGTTCACGAACAGGTCGAAACCGTTGTCGCAGGTCACCACGCAGGTCGCGGCGTCCACGTCGGCGTCGAGCACGAGCTGCCGGCGGAACGTGCGCGTCTCGCCCGCGGCGGGCACGCGCCCTCCGGCGATGTCGCCCGACCAGATCGGCGCGGCGACGAGCGGCTCGACGACGGGCTTCCTGACCGCGGCGACGACCGGCGCGGCGCGCGGCACCTTGGGTTCGATCTTGGAAGGCGTGGTGCCGGTCAGCCGCCAGACGGCGTCGACGAACTGCTCGGCGGTCAGCCGCTTGGCGCGCGGACCGCGGTAGGCGTAACCTTTGTCGTCGGCGTCGCGCGCGAGGACTTCGGCGCGGGACTGGTAGGCCTGCGACGTGGCGATGAAGGCGAGCACGGCCTTGAGGTCATAGCCGGACTCGACGAGGCGGTTGGCGAGCACGTCGAGGAGATCCTGGTTCCACGGCTCGGTCTGCATCGCGTCGACGGGATGGACGATGCCGCGGCCCATCAGCCGATGCCAGAGGCGGTTGACGATGGTGCGCTGGTAACGCCCGTTCTCCGGATGGGTGACGAGCGCGGCGAGCTGGGCGAGACGCTCCTCGCGCGGCTTGGCGGGATCGACCTGGCCGAGCTCAGGGAAGGGCCAGGCGGCGACGGCCGGCTTGCCGGTCGGGATGTCGCAGCGGACGAGTTCCATCGGCCGGTTCGCGTAGATGGCGGCAAGACCGTAGGCGTCGCGCAGTTTCCAGCGGTCGGTGAAGCTGTCGTGGCACGAGGCGCACTTCATGTTGATGCCGAGGAACGTCTGCGAGACGCTCTGCGAGAACTGCAGCTCGGGCACCTGGCCCGCGCTCACCGCGCCGCGCCAGATGATGCCCTTGGCGAAGCCTTCGCTGTCGGCGGAAGGCGCCACGAGCTCCCGCGTGAAGCGGTCGTAAGGCTTATTGGTCAGCAGCGAGAGGTAGAGCCAGCTGGTGATCTGCTTGCGGCCGCCGTCGATGTAGCCGGTGCCGGCGTAATCGTTACGCAGCAGGTCGTTCCAGAAGACCATCCAGTGGTCGGCGTAGTCGACGTCGCGGGCGAGGAGCGTGCGCACGAGCGCCTCGCGTTTATCGGGACGCGTGTCGCCCGCGAAGGCGCGTGCCTCTTCGGCGGAAGGCAACAGACCGACGAGATCCAGCATGACGCGACGCTGGAAGGTGGCGTCATCCGCCGGCGACGGAATCGGGGCGCCCTTCGCCGTGAGCCAGCCGTCGAGCACGCGGTCGAGCGGATGCGTGCGGCCGGACTTCGCTTCGGGGAGCACCGGACGGCGCGGACGCAGCGGCGGCTCGAAGGCAGGCTGCTTGAAGGCGAAGCCTTCGGTCCAGACGGCGCCCTGCTCCACCCATGTGCGTAGGATGGCGACCTCGGCCGGACTCACGCGCGCGCCTTTCGGCGGCATGCGCTCGTCGGGATCGTCGCTGACGATCGACTCGAGCAGGCGCCCCTTCGACGTCTGACCCGGGAAAAGCACCGCGCCGCTCTCGCCGCCTTCGAGCAGCGTGGCGCGTGTGTTCATCGAGAAACTTCCCTTCTTCTTGTCCCCCGTGTGGCACTCGCCGCAATGCTTGCGCAGGATCGGCACCACCTCATGGGCGAAGTCGACCGGCGCCGCCCCGAGGGAGGCCGTCAGGAAACAACCGACAAGCAGGGAATCTCGGAACATGCGGAGGCTGCCCGCGGATCAGGGGACGAAGACGACCGCGGCGGCGGCCGGGGCTTCGACGGCCTGCTTGGTGTCGATGAGCTTGCCGTCGCGGGCGATCTTGTAGGCGTTGAGCGTACCGGACTTCTGGCCGGCGCACACGAGCCAGCGGCCGTCGGCGCTGAGACCGAAGCCGCGCGGCGTGGCGGGCGTGCCGAGCACGTGTTGGAGGAGGGCCAGCTTGCCGTCCTGGCCGATCGAGTAGACGGCGATGGAGTCATGGCCGCGGTTCGACACGTAGAGGGTCTTGCCGTCGGGGCGGACGAAGATCTCGGCGGTGGAGGCGCCCTTGGTCTCCGCGCCGGCCGGCAGCGTCGGGAGGCTCTGGAGCTGCTTCAGGCCGCCGTTACGTTCGACGGTGAAGGCCACGACATTGAGGCCCATCTCGGTGTTCACGTAGGCGAACTTGCCGTTCGGATGGAAGACGAGGTGGCGCGGACCTTCGCCGGCGGTGACGCGACCGGACTTCGGCTTGTTCGCGGCGAGCAGGCCTTTCTCGGTGTCGAACTTGTAGATGAAGATATCGTCCGTGCCGAGGTCGGCGACGTAGACGCGGCCGCTCTTCGGATGGAAGTAGACGCCGTGGGCGTGCGGGCCGGACTGGCGACCGGCGTTCGGACCGGTGCCGACGTGCTGGATCGAGGACGAAGCGGCGGCGAGGGAACCGTCGGCCTTGATCGGCAGCGCGGTGGTCGAACCGGAGCCGTAGTTCACGACGACGAGGTTACGACGGACGGTGTCGACGGCGAGGTGCGTCGGGCCTTTGCCCTTGGAGGCTTCAGTGTTGAGCAGGCGGAGCTTGTCGCCTTCGACCGCGTAGGCGGCGACGGCGCCTTCGGCGGCTTCGGCGGTGGCGTAGAGGAACTTGGCGTCCATGCTGAGCGCGACATAGGAAGCGGACTTCGCTTCGGCGGCGACGGTCGGCGCGGAGATCTTACCGGTCTTGCCGTCGAGCACGCAGCGAAGCACGCCCTGGGCCTTGGCGCCGGAGGTGCCGACGTAAAAGACATACTGGGCGGGCGCGGGCTTCGGGGCGGTCTTGGTGGCGGCCTTCGGAGCAGGAGCAGGGGTGTCGGCGGACTGACAGCCGACAAGCAAGGCCGCGAGTGCGGCGAGGAGGAGGCGGGTGGTGTTCATGGTATTGGAAATGAGGAAGGGAATCAGCGGCCGGTCCACCAGCCGTCGAGCTGGGTCATGAGGCGCTTCACGTCCTCAGGACGTTCGGAGGCGAGGTCGCGGAGTTCGTACGGGTCGGCCTTGAGGTCGAAAAGTCGCGGCGGCTCGATGGCGTCGGCCGAACCATGTTGGGTCGTGCCGGTCTTGAGCCCGCTGGAGACGATGAGCTTGAGGTCGCCGGCGACGAGCCAGCGGTAGCGCAGGCTGGCGGCGGGGCGGGCGAGATCGAGGATGTCGTGGGTCGAGTTCTGTCCGGCGACGAACGGACGCGCCTGCAGGGCCTTGTCGTCGAGCAGGTCGAGTCCGTCGCCACCGGCGGGCACGGGGGCGCCGACGAGTTTCAGGAGCGTCGGCAGGATGTCCACCGCGCTGGCGGCTTCGGTCATGACGGCCGGCTTGATGTGGCCGGGCCAGCTCACGAAGATCGGCGTGCGCACGCCGCCGTCGAAGGGCGACTGCTTGGAGCGCTCGAAATCGACCGAAGGCTTGTCCGTGCGCGGGATCCAGCCGTTGTCGGCGATGTAGACGATGATCGTATCGCGGGCGAGGCCCTCCTTCTCGAGATGCGCGCGGATCTCACCGATGGTCTCGTCGAACCATTCCACCATCGCATGATACTTCGCGGCGTGGAGCGTGGGGGACTTGTCGCGATACTTCGCGAGCAGGCGTTCCGGCGGCGTGTGCGGGTCATGCGGCATCATCGGCGCATACCAGACGAAGAACGGCTTCCCGTCCTTCTTGGCGCGGCTGATGAAATCCGTGAGCGGAGCCAAAGTCTTACGGCCGATGTCGAGGCCTTCGTCGCCGTGGCGACCCCCCTTGGTCATGCCTTCGGTGAAACCGCCGGTCTGATAAGGACCCATCCACCACTTGCCCGTCTGCAGGCTGACGTAACCCTGCTCGCCGAGGAGGCGGGGCAGGATCGGCGATTCCTGGAAGCGTTTGATCATCTGGGCGCGACCATCGAGGAAGGCGGCGTTCTTCTGTTTCGCGGCGGCGGCCTTCGCGGCGCCTTTGGCGCCGGCGGCGGCGCTGGCGGGGATGAACGGGTCGTTGCCGGTCAGGCCGTGACGGTGGACGTGCCGGCCGGTGAGCATCGAGGCGAGGCTCGGTCCGCAGAGGGAATTCGTGACATAACCACGAGGGAAGACGCGCGACTCCGCCGCGAGCTTGTCGAGGTGCGGCGTGCTGACCGCCTTCGAGCCCATGAAGCCGTAATCAAACCAGGAATGGTCGTCCGAGACGATCATGAGGATGTTCGGGCGATCGGCGGCGGACAGCGACAAGCCCAGGCAGGCGAGCACGGCGACGCAAAGGGGTAGGAGGCGGGGCATCTCCTATAGACTCCCTAAACCAAGCCCCGTTCCCACCCAAAAAATCCGCCAATCTTCATCGTTCAAGGGGCACACCAAGAAACCGCCGCCACCCCCTTTGACGAAACCCTGACTCTGGGTATAATGACCCCCGGGCCGCTGCAGGCCCCTCCCGGCCACCCCGCCGCGGAGACCCCCTCTATAAAATATAATACGTTTTTATCTGACTGATTTTCAGTCACTTATGTAAAGGCGTCTCTCAGACCCCCCTTTTTCAGCCCTATATATACAGGCCCCTTTCTTTTTCCATGATCAACCACATCCCGCACCGCACCGCCAAGACCGACGCCCTCACCACCCTCCTCCGCTCCGACCTCCCCGATCTCGGCGAAATCGAGGTCTCCCGCCTCGAGACGGCCCCCGACCGCTCCGGCGAGGCGGACAGCCTGACGGTCTACCTCAACCAGGCCGCCCGCTGGCCCCGCCTGAGCGCCGAAGAGGAACTGGCGCTCGGCCACCGCATCAAGGCTGGCAAGCTCGCCGACGGTGGTCTCACCCCGGCCGCCCAGGCCGCCTTCGATGAGATGGTGAACCGTAACCTGCGCCTGAGCTATCACGCCGCCAAGCAGATGCGCGTGCCCCGCGAGGAGATCATCGAGCTCATCGCGGCCGGTAACGTCGCGCTCATGGAGGCCGCCCGCGCCTTCGACGCCGACCTCGGGCACCGCTTCAGCACCTACGCGTTCTGGGGCATCCGCAGCGCGGTGTTCCGCCATCTGAACTTCCTGCGCCGCACGGTCCGACTGCCGCGCAACCTGCACGAGCAGATGGCCAAGCTCCGCAAGACCGAAGCCGCGCTCCGGCAGGAGACCGGCCGCGAGCCCACTGAAACCGAACTCGCCGCACGCCTGAAGTGCACGCCCGAAAAGATCGTCGAGCTGCGCTGCTACCAGCAGCACGGCCAGTCGCTGGACGCGCCGATCGGCGAAGACAGCGAGACGACCTTCGGCGACACGCTGGCCGACCGGGACGCGCCCACGCCGGCCGTCGCCGCCGAAGCCTCCGACCGCCAGGCCGCGCTGGCCGAAGTGATGGCCCAGCTCACGCCCCGTGAACTCGAGGTGATCCGCCTCCGCGCCGGCCTCGACGGCGAGGAGCTGACGCTCGACGCCATCGGCCAGCGCCACGGCGTCTCCCGCGAACGTATCCGCCAGATCGAAGCCGAAGCCATCCGGAAGATGCGCCTGATCATCCGACGCTGAGCCGGGTCTTGTGTCCGGAGGAAGGCGCGCCATCGTCGAAGCGTGCCTTCCTCCGCGCCTCGCCTGTTGCTCCTCGGCCTCACCGGCCTCCTGGCGCCGCACCTCTCCGCCCAGCAGGCCGAGCCGTTCGAGGAGGCGCCGATCAAGTATTCGACGACCGAGGCCAAGGATCGCGCGACGGCCCTGAACGCCGCTCACAAAGCGCGCGCCAACGCGATCCGCTCCCTCCCGGCGAAGAAACGCCTGCAGTGGCTGCTGGATGAATTCAAGGTGCCGGTGGAATCCCAGCTCTTCGTCTTCAGCAAGACGAGCCTCCAGCGCGACCTGATCACGCCGGAGACGCCGCGCGTGCTCTATTTCTCCGACGAAGCCTACGTCGGCTGGGCGCCCACGGGCGCCTTCGAGGTGACGGTCTTCGACCCGCAGCTGGGAGCGACGTTCTACGTCTTCGACGCCCACGAAACGGGCGCGGCTCCTCTGCTCGTGCGCGACAACGACTGCCTGCTCTGCCATGCGCGCCACGAACACACACCCACCTTGCGCACGCGCTCGGTCTTCCCCGATGCGAGGGGCGAACCGCTCGGCGGATCGGGCGGCGCCAACATCGCCCCCTCGACCCCGCTCGAGGAACGCTGGGGCGGCTGGTATGTCACCGGCGGCGGGCCGGGCCTACGTCACCGCGGCAACCTGACCGGCAGGCGGCTCGAGGACTTCGAAGGAGAGTCGGCGCAGCCGACGCGTAACCTCTACTCGCTTGAAGGCATCGTGGACACCCGTCGCTATCTCCTGAAGACGAGCGACGTCGTACCGATGCTCCTGCACGACCACCAGGTCCATGTGCATAACGTGATGTCCACCGCCCTGCAGGACGCCCGGATCGCCTTGCATCGCTGGCCGGCCGTGCGCGCGATCCTCGGCCTGCCCGCTTCGGCTCCGCCCCAAGGCTCCTGCCTCGTGGTCTTCGAGAGCCAGGCGGAGAAGATCCTCGACGCCCTGCTCTGCCGCGACGAGACCCCCTGGCCGGCCGACGCGCTGCGCTCCGACGGCGTCTTCGCCACTGCCTACGCCCAGACCCGCAAGGCTGACGCGCAAGGCCGCTCGCTCCGTGACCTCGACCTACGCACGCGCCTCTTCCGCTACCGTTGCAGCCCGCTCATCTACTCCGAAAGCTTCGCGCACCTGCCGCCGCAGCTCCGGGAAATCACGCTGTTGCGCCTTTCGTCCGGCCTGCGCGCCTTCCCGCCCGCCCCGGCCTTCGGCCACCTCGAGCAAGCGGAGCGCGTCGCGATCCACGAGATCCTCACGGCCACGCTACCCGACCTGCCCGCCGGCTGGGGCAAATAAGGCAGACATGAAAAGGGCCGGCCCTCGACGAGGACCGGCCCGGTTTCGGCGCTCAGCGCGGCTTACTTGACGAGCGCGGCGAGCGGCTCGCGGATGGCGTCGGCTTCGATCTGGTAGCTGACGGCGTTCAGGTGCAGGAGGTCCGGCATGACGGACTTCTCAAGCGTGCCGTCGGCGGTGAGGAACTTGGCGCCGATGTCGAGGTAGCGGACCTTCTGGCCGTCGTCGAACTTCGCGATGAGGGCGTTGACGGCCTTGTTCTTGGCACGGCCGGGGTTGTTCGCTTCGGTGGCGCCGCGCGGGAAGATCGCGAGGAGGAGCACCTTGGTGTTCGGCGAGCGCTGGTGGATCGCGGCGATGATGTTCTTGATGCCGTTGGCGATCAGCTCGGGCGTATGCGCCGGATTGCCGACGTTATTGGTGCCGATCATGAGCACGACGGCCTTGGGCTTGATGCCTTCGAACTCACCGTTCTCGACGCGCCAGAGGACGTGCTGGACCTGGTCGCCGCCGATGCCGAAATTGGCGGCCTTATACTGGCCATACTCCTTCTCGAAGAGAGCCTTTTGACCGTTCCAACCCGCGGTGATGGAGTCACCAAGGAAGACGACCTGCGCTTCGCCCTTCTTGGCGACGGCGACGAAGGCTTCGTGGGACTTCGCGAAGCCGGCCTGGACCTGACCGGTCTTAGGGTCGAACTTGGGAGCGGCGACATCGGGCTGCTGCGCCGGCAGCTTCACGGCCG
>CAXNHL010000005.1:0-25912 GCA_964202105.1 Opitutales bacterium
AGGAAATTGCTCTTGAGGGGCAGGAGGAATTGGTGTTCAAAGTCCTCCTGCACGTTTCCGCCAACCCCGGCGCGATTACTCGACAGGACTCTCCTGATCCCGGGCTTACCCTCTTCCGTCACTCCTAACCCCTCTCCCCTACCCCATGAAACCGAAGCTCAACGCCTTCCTCCGTATCCTGACCGTCGTGCTGGCGGCTTTTGCCCTTGGAGGTGCACTTTTCGTCAACAACAAGCTGGGGAGCGCCCTTAGCAAAACTGATTGGGCTACTAAAGACGCCGACATCAAGGCTCCGCTGCCGGAAAACAGCCTCTTCTCCACCCCTAAGGATTTCGATGCCCGCATCACTGCCCTTTCTGAAGCTAACACCAAAAAAGTCTTGGACGAAAAACGCAAGGCCATCGCCGATCTCGACCTCACAAAGAAGGACCTCAACGCCACCGTCGCCGACAAGAACACCAAGATCGAAGCCCTCACCGCCGAGAAGACCACCCTCGAAGGCGAGCGCACCGAACTCACCCGCAAGCGCGACGAACTCGCCGCCCAGCTCACCGACGCCAACAGCAAGAAGGATGGCGCCATGGCCGAACTCACCACCGTCAAGGAAGACCTCGTCCGCGCCACCGAAAAGGCCGCCGGCATGTTCACGAAGGAACAGCTCGCCGAGATCGAAGCCAAGGCCACCAAAGCCGAAGAACTCGCCGCCGCCCTCCGCGGCAAGTACACCGCCCTGCATGCCTGGGCCTCCCGCGCCGCCGAGAACGCCGCTCCGGGCGGTTTCCAGCGCGACCCCTTCGGTGAGCCCGCCAAGGAAGGCGATGCCCCGACCGCCGTCGCCGTGACCGTCGAAGCCGCCACCGATTCCGTCCTGACCAACGTCCTGGCCCTCGACGCCAAGTCGGGTATCGTCGCCTTCTCCGTCGGCGAAGCCAACGGCATAAAGGAAAAGGCCGTCTTCGACGTGAAGGTCGACGGCAAGAAGATCGGCAAGGTCCAGATCTCCTCCGTGAAAGGTTCCCTCTCTTACGGTCAGCTCCAGCCGGACAAGGACCTCGACCTCGGCGCCATCGCCAAGGCCGCCTCGGTCTCGCTGGTTCCTTCCACCAAGCTCGCCAGCAAGTAAGATGTCCGCCCGCCTCACCATCGCTCTCGCCCTCCTCGCCTGCCTCGGCGGCCTGGTCGGCTGCGAGACCGTCGAGAAGCCGGCCGACTCCATGCTGCCGCAGTCTCAGCCTGCCAACTGGCAGGGCGGCCTCCCGGGTGTCACGACGCCTGGTTCCGGCTACCGCCGCTGATGACCGCCCGCGACGCAGGCGCCGACGGCCGCCCGGCCGGTCGGCTCTGGGTCGTGGCCACCCCGCTGGGCAACCTCGGTGACATCACCGCGCGTGCCCGCGAGGCCATCGCGGAGTGCGATCTGGTGGCCTGCGAAGACACGCGGGTGACCGGCGGTCTGCTCCGTCACCTCGACATCTCCAAGCCGATGCTCGCCTACCACGAGCACAACGAGAAGGACGCCGCGGTGCTCATCGCCGACAAGGTGGCGGGCGGCGCCCGCATCGCCCTGATCACCGACGCCGGCACGCCCGGCATCAGCGATCCCGGTTTCCGCGTGACGCGCGAATGCCGTCGCCGTGGACTGACCGTCACGCCCCTGCCCGGCCCCTGCGCCATCGTCGCCCTGCTCTCCGCATCAGGACTGCCGACCAACGCCTTCCGCTTCGTCGGGTTCCTGGCGCCGAAATCAGCCGCCCGCCGCCGCTTCCTCGAAGGCCTCAAACCCGCGGACGAGACCGTCGTGCTCCACGAATCCTGCCACCGGATCGGCGACTTCCTCGATGAGATGCTGGAGATACTCGGCCCCGCCCGGGTCGTCTGCGTCGGCCGCGAACTCACCAAACTGCACGAGACCATCCGCACCGCGCCGCTGGCCGAGCTGGTGCCGGCGTTGAAGAGCGGCTCGCTCAAGGGCGAGTTCACGGTGGCGATCGCGCCGGCCGACTTCGTCCTCTGACCCTTATCGCGGGTTGACCAGACGGGCGGTTCGACCGCATCCTAGCGGCCAATGGCGGGTTTCGACGACAGTCTGGTCCGCGAGTATTTCGAGATGAACGGTTTCTTCGTGCGCCAGTCGCGCAAGTACGCCGTCCAATCCCGCCGGAAACGCGCCGACGAAGAAGGCGACCTGCTGGTGATCAATCCGTCCCCGCGTCGCGGCGGCGAGACCCCGTTCCAGCTTTTCAGCTCCGACCTGCCGGGCCTGTCCGCCGCGGTCGTCGCGGTGAAGGCCTGGCACACGACGAAGGCCATCACGCCGACGATGATCAAGAAAGGCGACCTCCTGGAATTCGTCCGCAAGGAAGCCGTCGAAGCGGCCAAGGAGGCCTTCGCCGACCTGACGCCGAACGAAGGCCAGCCCCTCGCCAAGATCCTGGTGCTGCCGGGCATCCCGGCGACCGAACCGCAGCGTTCCGAAAGCATCACGCTGCTCCGGGAAAGCGGCGTGGACCACGTGCTGACCTTCCGGACCATCCTCGAGAACCTCGTCCAAGCGGTCGAATCGAACCAGAGCTACGCGAAATCCGACACGTTGCAGTTGCTCCGCCTGCTCCGCGTCTACGATATGGTCAAGGCCGCCCAGCTTGAGTTGTTCGGCACCGCCCTCCCTCCGAAGTGATCCATCCCTCCGCCCAGGTCCACCCTTCCGCCCGCCTCGCGCCCGACGTCGAGGTCGGTCCGTTCGCGATCATCGAGGCCGGCGCGACGCTCGGAGCCGGCTGCCGCGTCGCGGCGCACGCGATCGTCAAGGCCCGCGCCCGGCTCGGCGCGGGCGTGCGCGTCGACCACTTCGCGGTCGTCGGCGGCGATCCGCAGGACCTTTCCTTCGACCCCGCGACGGACTCCGGCACGGCCATCGGTGACCGCACGGTTATCCGGGAGCACGTCACGGTCCATCGCGCCACCAAGGCCGGCGAGAACACGGTCATCGGCGCCGATGGCCTCCTGATGGCTGGCAGCCACGTCGCCCACGACTGCGTGCTCGGCGACCACGTCATCCTCGCGAACGGCTGCATGCTCGGCGGCCACGTGCACGTCGGCGACCGCGCTTTTGTCAGCGGCGGCGTCGCGGTCCACCAATTCTGCCGCATCGGCGGCGGCGCGCTCGTCTCCGGCAACGCCGTCATCACCGAGGACGTGCCGCCGAACGCCCTCGCCCACGGCCGTAATCTCGTCGCCGGGCTCAACCTCGTCGGGCTGCGTCGGCGCGCGGTGCCGGCCACGGCCGTCGCGGAGATCAAGCGCGCCTACCATGCGGTCTACGCTTCGCAGGGAGCCTGCCCAGCGCTTGCGCAGGCGGCTTTGGCGACCGGCGGCTACCAGACCGCGGAAGCGCACGATTTCCTTAACTTCTTCCTCGGCGGCAAGCGCGGCCGCTTCGTCTCGCCCGCATGAGCGCGTTGCCCATCGCCGTCACTTGCGGAGATCCGGCCGGCGTCGGACCCGAACTCGTCTCGAGCTGGCTCAAGGCCCACCCAGAGCAGGCCGACTCGGTGATGCCCATCGGCCCGGCTGATTGGATCGCCTCGCTCGGTCGCGGGCTCGCCGTCGGACCGGCGGACTACCGCACGCAACTCGGCAAACCTGACGAAGCCGGCCAGCTCATCGCGATCGAAGCGATGGAACTCGCCGCCCGCGGCACCACTGGCGGACGTTTCGCCGCGGTCGTCACCGGACCGGTCAACAAGAAGGGACTCGCCGGCGTGGGCTATGATTTCCCCGGCCAGACCGAGTTCTTCGCCTCGCGCTGGAACGGCGAGCCAGTGATGGCGTTCGCCGGCGGCAAGATGACCGTCGGACTCGTGACCTGGCATATCCCGCTCGCCGAAGTTCCTCGCGCCGTGACCGGCGCCGACGTCCGTCGGACCGTGCTCGCGCTCATCGCCCTGCGCAAGAAGCTGGGCGACCGTCGCCCGCGGATCGCCGTCTGCGGCGTCAATCCTCACGCCGGTGAAGGCGGCCTGCTCGGTCAGGAAGACGATCGGATCATCCGGCCCGCCGTCGAAGCCCTGCGCGCCGCCGGCCACGACGTCACCGGCCCGCTGCCGGGCGACACGGTCTTCCATCGCCATCTGCAGGGCGAGTTCGACGCCGTCGCCGCGATCTACCACGACCAAGGCCTCGCGCCGCTGAAGGCCGTGGACTTCGCGACCGCGGCCAACCTCAGCCTCGGCCTGCGCCATGTGCGCACGAGCCCCGACCACGGCACCGCCTACGAGCTCGCCGGCAAAGGCAAGGCGGACCGCGGCAGCTTCGACGCGGCGATGCGGCTGGCGCGCCTGCTTTCCGCGTGATGCGCGCGTTGCTGCTCTGGTTAGTCGCCTGCCTGACGCTGGGAGCGGGCGAACGACGCATCGCCAGCTACAGCCCGGGCGCGACGCAGACCTTGCTCGACCTCGGATGCTCCGCCGAGATCGTGATGGCCACGCGCTGGTGCCCGTTGCCGAAAGAACATCCCGCCGGACGGTCGGCCGACATCTTCCTGCCCGACCTCGAACGACTACTGCTCGCCAAGCCCGACCTCGTCATCATCCCGCGGATGGCCAATCCGCTCTGGGCCGAGAAATGCGCGGGCGCCGGACTGCGCACGCTCGTGCTCCATCGCGAGTCGGCGGAATGCGTGAGCGAGGACATCAAGCAGATCGGCGAAGCGACCGGACGGATCGACCAGGCACGACGCATCTCCGACGTGTTGACGAAACGTCCGAGCGGAGAACTACGGCCGATCATCATCGTCTGGGACGGCGTCATGGCGGGCCCCGATAGTTATCTCGCCGGCCCCCTGGCGGCCGCCGGCCTCAAGTCGGCTTTGACCAAAGGGTCTTGGCTGAAATTCGATTGGGAACTACTGGCCAGTTCCAAGCCCGAAGCCGTGCTTTGGATTCAGAATACGTCCGGGGATGGGCCCATCACTTTGCACCCGGAGAAGGCCGCGGAAATGCAGCGGCTCCCGGCCATCCAAAGCCTACCCTGCGTGGCTAAGCAAAGGATTTACCAGACCAATAATCATAGCAAATGGTTGCCTGGTAGTGGTTTAAGTAAAGTCATCGCAGACCTTCATGGCCTGCGGGACCAAATCGGACCCTAAGGGGTTTCTGGGCCAAGATTGACCTTCGGCCGATTGACAGCGGGCCGAATCGGACGACACTGACGGTCCACACCATGAACTCCAAGTTCCTCAAGTTCCTCGCCCTCACCGTCGGTCTCCTCGCCGTCACCGCTTCCTTCGTCAGCGCCGAAGAGAAGAAGGATGGCAAGTGCCCCTGCGAAAAGGAAAAGCCCAAGGCCTCCGTCGTCGCTGAAGAAAAGAAGGACGGCAAGTGCCCTTGCGAAAAGGAAAAGCCGAAGGCTGGCGCCGACGAAGAAAAGAAGGACGGCAAGTGCCCCTGCGAGAAGGAAAAGCCGAAGGCCTAACCTTACCGCTCAGGCGATCAAAGGACGAACCCTCGGGTTCGTCCTTTTTGTTGGGCTAGAAGGCCAGCTTCAGTTCCGCCCGGACGAAAGCCGGAAAGTCGTCGTGCACCGCGAAGCCGCGGGCCGCGGCCTGCGCGAGCTCTTCGGGCTTGGCGGCGCCGCTGCGCATCGCGCACGAACGGATACCCGCATTGAGGCCGGCATCCCAATCCGTGACCCGGTCACCGGTCATCCAGCAGCGGGCCGGATCCAGCCCGTGCTCGGCGATCTTCTCGAGGATGAAGCGCGGGCTCGGCTTGCGGTAAAGGGAAGTCTCATCGGGGCGTTCCGGGGCGGCCTTGATCTCCAAGATGCCCGGCGCCGGCAGGGCGAGCAGTTCCAGCATACGCCGATTGCAGGCATGGTATTGGTCCCAGGTGAAGATCCCGCGATTGATCCCGCTCTGGTTCGTGAGGATGAAGAGATGGTAGCCGGCCCGCAGGCAGGCTTCCAGGGCGGGTTTGACGCCCGGAATCAGCTCGATCTGCTCCTCCCGGCAGGTGTGGTGGTGGTCGCGGATCAGATTACCGTCGCGGTCCAGAAAAAGGGCGGGATGGCCAGGCATCGCCCCAGCCAACCGAACTTGCCCACAATCGCAAGGGAATGGAAAGGGGGCTTGACCGAGGGGGCGGGAGGGGTAGAACCGACCCTCATCCAAGCGTAGAACCATGGCCAACCCGAAACGTAAACAGTCCAAACGCCGCAGCCGACTCCGTCGTGGCGCCAACCAGTTCCGCGCCCCGAAACTCGTCAAGGATGCCGAATCCGGCGCCCTTCGTCGCTCCCACCGCGTCGACCCGACCACGGGTAAGTACCGCGGTCGTCAGGTCCTGGACACCGGAGCTTAAGCTCCACCCCGGGCTAAGCCCGATCTCATGACCGAAGCCACTCCGAAGAAAGGCCACCGTATCGCCCTGGATTGCATGGGTGGCGACATGGGTCCTTCGGAAGCCGTGGCCGCCGCCGCCCTCGCCTTCAAGGACGGGATCATCGGCCCCGAAGACACCTTAGTCCTCGTCGGTCACGAGGATAACCTCCGCATGCTCGCCTCGGATCACCGGGCGCTGAAGAACTCCCGCGTCTTATTCCGCCAGGCCGCCAGCATCGTGGCATCCGACGACGCGCCCATGGCCGTGCTCAAGTCGAAGCGCGATTCCTCGATGGTGATCGCCCTCGAGATGCTCAAGGCCGGCGAAGTCGACGCCGTCGTCTCCACCGGCAACACCAAGGCCCTCGTGGCCGCCGGTACCATCAAAGTGCGCCCCATGGAAGGCGCCGAACGCCCCGCCCTCGCGGCCATCATGCCGCGACGCGAAGGCCACTTCATCATGCTCGACGTCGGGGCGAACCCCGAAGCCACGCCCGCGCAGCTGTTGCACAACGCCGTCCTCGGCTCGATCTACGCCCAGAGCGCCCTCGGCATCGCCCACCCACGCGTCGGCCTGCTCACCGTCGGCACCGAAGAAGGCAAAGGCGGACCGCGCATCAACCGCACCCACGCCCTGCTCAAGGCCATGGGCGACAAGATCAATTACGTCGGTCCGGTCGAAGGTTTCGACGTCTTCGGCGACGCCTGTGACGTGGTCGTCACCGACGGCTTCACGGGCAACATCATCCTCAAGACGCTCGAGGGCCTGGTCTACATGGTCCGCGACATGGTCGGCAGCAAGGTGAAGAGCAATCCGGTCTACCTGGCCGGCGGTATCGCCATGTTCCCGCTCCTGCGCGACCTCAAAGGCAAATTGAAGCCGGAACGTTACGGCGGAGCCCCTTTGCTCGGACTGACCGGCCTCGTCATGAAGGCCCACGGGTCCAGCAACCGGCAGGGTATCGCCAGCGCCATCCGCCTGGGCCTCGAGGCCCTCGGCCACGGCGCCGGGCACCGCATGCTGACCTCGCTGGCGGAGGCGAACGCCGTGATCGCCGCCACCCCTGAGGAAGCCTGAGGTTTTAGTGTTCCCTTCCCCGCCCAAGGGGTCTTTTCTCACGCATCGATGAGCAGCGCTGAGCTATCAGTCTTTATTCGGGCCATCGGGGTCCGTACGCCGGAACGCAAGCTCACCAACGCCGAGCTGTCCAAGATGGTGGATACGTCGGACGAATGGATCCAGACCCGCTCCGGCATCAGCGAGCGCCGGATCGCCGGCCCGGGCGAGAATCCTTCCGACCTCGGCGCCCAGGCGGCCGCCCAAGCCTTGCAGCGCGCCGGACTGACCCCGGCCGACGTCGACCTGCTGATCGTCGCCACGATGACGCCGGACGTCCCCTTCCCTTCCACGGCCTGCCTCCTGCAGGCCAAGCTCGGGCTGCGCCGCGACATCCCCTGCTTCGACGTCTCCGCCGCCTGCTCCGGCTTCGTCTACGCCCTCCAAGTCGCCAAGGACATGATGCGCTCCGGCGCGTATCGCCGCACCCTCGTCGTCGGCGCCGAGAAACTCTCCAGCGTCGTGGACTGGTCCGACCGCACCACCTGCGTCCTTTTCGGCGACGGGGCCGGCGCGGTCCTCCTCGAGACCACCACGGAGAAGAACGTCGGCCTCCTCGGCAACCTGCTCGGCGCCGACGGCAACAACGCCGAACTCCTGCATTGCGCGGGCGGCGGCTCGGCTGCGCCCGCCACCGCCGACTCCCTCCGGGAGGGCCGCCACTACCTGCGCATGAACGGCAAGGAAGTCTTCCGCCACGCCGTCCGCGTGATGGCCGAATCCTGCGAGCGCGTGCTCGCCCAGTGCGGCGTGGCTTCGTCCGAGGTCGCCTGGTTCATCCCGCACCAGGCCAATATCCGCATCCTCGAGGCCGTGGCCAGCCAGCTCAACGTCGGCATGGAGCGCTTCCCCTCCAATCTGAGCCGCTACGGCAACACCTCGGCGGCCTCCATCCCTCTCGCGCTTGAAGAAGCCTGGCAAGACGGCAAGATCAAGCACGGCGACCTCATCCTGATCGTCGCCTTCGGCGCCGGCCTGACCTGGGGCGCGACCCTCCTTCGCTGGCATGAACCTTCCCGCTAAAATCCTCCTAGCCGCAGCGCTCCTGCTCGGCGCCCACTCCCGCGCGGAATTCGTCCGGAAGGACGGAGCCTGGCAGGTCAAGCCCGGCACCATCGCCGACGTGAGCCCGCCGTCCCGCCTGCCGGTCCTGCTGCTCGCCATGGACCACGCTTCCGGTCGCCTCGACGCCGACGACATCGGCGGCGCCCTCAAGGAGTGGGAGATCATCGGCGAAGCCAACGTCGGCGCCGAAGCCGAGGCCATCGCCATGCTCACCCGCGCGCGCATTTTCGTCTCCCGCGGGGAATTCGAGAAAGCCACGAACATCATCGACGATCTCTTCGCCCGCCATTCCGGTTTCCCCGGCTTCATCGGCGCGGTGGACCTGCAGTTCGACATCGCCAACCGCCTGGCCGACGGACAGCGCCGCCGCCTCGGCGGCTGGTTCCCTTGGTTCAGGGACCGCCAAAGCGCCATCGCGATGTGGGAGAAGACCATCCGCCTCGCGCCGAACGGCCCGCATGCGGACGACTGCCTCATCCGCATGGCGCGTCTCGCCAAGGACGAAGACCTCAAGGAGAAGACCAACGAGGCGCTCGAGCGCTTGGTCAGCGACCACCCCAACTCCAAGTTCGCGCCGGAAGCCCTTGAGATGCTGGCGACGCTCCGCGCCCAGGAATCGCTCGGACCCGCCTGGGATCAGGCGACGACCCTCGAGGCCGCCGACCATTGGCGGACGCTCGCCGACCAGTTCCCGAACGACCCGCGGGCCAAGGTCGCCATCGAACAGATCGCCATCCTGCGCGACCGCGCGGCCCGCGCCCGTCTGAGCCTCGCCCGCTTCTATTTCTTCAATCGCAACAACCCGGAGGCCGCGAAGCTCATGGCCAACGCCTGCCGGAACATCGCGCCGGAATCCGCCGCCGCCAAGGAAGCGGAAGCCCTGCTCGCCGCGATGATCAAGGACCCCGTTCCGCCGAAGACCTTCGCCGACCGTCTCCTCGGCGTCGTGCCGCGCCCGCGCTCGGCGGCTGAAACGAAGCCCCAGGTCGTCGGCGAAGACCTCGACGCCCTCGGTTTCAAGAAGGAACCCTCCAAGGGCGCCGTCGGCCCGGAAAGCCGATGAAGCACTGGCTGCTGCTCGGGACGGCCCTGCTGCTCGGCGGTTGCTCCGCCTATCAGGCCGGCGGCCCGAAACCCGCCTTCCGCTCGCTCGAGATCGCGCCCGTCCGCAACGCGACCTCCCGCACCGGCACGCACGCCGTCCTGCACTCGAAGCTCACCGACGCCTTCGCGGGCGACCCGCGCGTGCGCCTCGGCGGCGGTGACGCCGTGCTCGCGACCGAAGTCACGGAATACCGTCGCGACGGCTTCACGACCAAGCCCGGCGACGCCTTCGCCTTCAACAGTTTCCGCGTGTCCTTCGAGGTCCGCGCCACGCTGACCGCCCAGGGCGGCGCGCGGACGCTCTTCAAGGACCGCGTCTTCCGCGCCACCACCACGCTGCAGAACGCCGGCGACCCCGTGGCGGAAGAACTCAGCGTCGCCCCGACGCTCTTCGCCGACATCGCTTCGCAGATCCGGCAGGCGGCCACCACGGCCTGGTGACATGAACCCGGCCGTCGTCGCACCCTCCCTCCTCGCCGCCGACCACGGTGCGTTCGCGCAAGGCGTCCGCGCGGTCGAAGCGGCCGGCCTCGGCTGGCTGCACGTCGACATCATGGACGGGCATTTCGTGCCCAACATCAGCTTCGGCCCGCAGGTCGTCGCCGACCTCCGTCCGCTGACCAAGCTGCACTTCGACGTGCACCTGATGCTCAGCCATCCCGACCGCTACGTGGCCGCGTTCGCGAAGGCCGGCGCCGAGCGCCTCACCGTACACGTCGAAGCCGATCACGACGTCGCGAAGACGCTCGCCGCCATCAAGGCCGCGGGGCTCTCCGCCGGCATCGCGATGAATCCGGACGCCGATCCGCGCCGCGTGCTGCCGTTCCTCGGCGACGTCGACCTCGTGCTCTGCATGACGGTCTTCCCGGGCTTCGGCGGCCAGTCCTTCATGCCCTCGGTGCTGGACAGCATCCGCTTCATCGCCGCCGAACGCGCGAAGCGCGGCGCGAACTTCCGCCTCGAGGTCGACGGCGGGATCAACATCGAGACGGGCCGTCTCTGCCGCGAAGCCGGCGCCGATACGTTCGTGGCCGGCACGGCCTTCTTCAAGGCGCCGGATCGCAAGGCCTTCGCGGCCGCGCTGACGGCCTAAGCGGCCGCCGGAGGCGGCGTCGCCCCGCCGGCTTCAGCCTTCTCGGTCTGCAAGCGCAGCTGGCCGCAGGCGGCGTCGATGTCGTGTCCCTTCTCGCGACGCAGCGTGGCGGTGACGCCCAGCGCGCGGAGTTCCTTCACGAAGCGGTCCTGACGCGTCAGGGACGGACGGACCCACGGGAGACCTTCGACCTTGTTATACGGGATCAGGTTGACGTGCGCGTGGAGTTCGCGGGCGATGACGGCGAGTTTCCTGGCCTGCTCCAGCGAGTCGTTGATGTCTTCGATGAGGATGAACTCGAGCGTCAGCATGCGCCCGTGTTTGCGGGCGAAGGCCTTGGCCGCGGGGATGAGTTCCTCGAGCGGGAACTTCTTGTTCACCGGCATGATCTGGTTGCGGACCTCGTTGGTCGCGCCGTGGAGGCTGATGGCAAGACGGAAGCCCAGCGGCTCCTCGGCCAGCTTGAGGATCTTGGGCACCACGCCGGAGGTCGAAATCGTCACGCGGCGGGCGCCGAAGCCGAAACCCCACTGGGCATTGACGATACGCAGGGCGGCGAGGAGGTTCTCGTAGTTGGCCAAGGGCTCGCCCATGCCCATGACCACGATGTTGTCGAAAGAGGCCAGCCCTTCGGCGGCGCGGGCCGGATCGGCCTTGTCTTCGATGCGGCAGACCTGGACGAGCTGCGAGACGATCTCCCCCACCGAAAGGTCACGCTTCCATCCTTCCAGACCCGAGGCGCAGAACTTGCAGCCATAGGCGCAGCCCACCTGGGTGGAGATGCAGATGGTCCGGCGGGACTTCTCCTGGCCGACCCCCTCCATCGGGGCGCGGATGATGACCGTCTCGATCAGGGAGCCGTCGCGGAGGCGCTGCAGGATCTTCTGGGTGACGTCGGAGGAGGCCTTGCGCTGGACCAGGGCCGTGGCCTCGAAGTCATACTGCTCGACGAGCCAGCCCCGGAGCCCGGCCGGGAGATTGGTCATGGCCTCGGGGGTTTCGGCCCGGCGGGGGTATAGCCACTCGAAGACCTGGCCGGCCCGATAACGCGGGTGACCGGCCGCGACCAGGCGCTCACCGAGGGTGTCCGGCGTTTCGCCGTGGATTGAGGGTTTTTCGGGCTTAAAGGCCATGGGAGGGGCAGGAGCAGCGGACTCGGAGGCTCAGGACCCCGAAACCCCCGCCTTCCTGCTTGCAAGTGAGAATTGTTATCCCCAAAACCCACTTTTGCAATGAGCAACAAGGCCCTGACCCCACAAGGTGGTAAAATGAACTCCCTCCAGGCCGCCATCGACCTGGTGGCCACGGGTCAGCCGGCCTTCTGCCTCCACCAAGCCTGGGGCATCGGCGTCATCCGTTCTTACGACGAGGCGACCAAGCGCCTGGTCATCGATTTCCCTGAGCAGAACAAGAAGGCCCACGCCATGGACGCCGCCTTCTTCCTCGGCAAGATCGAGTTCATCAACCCTAACGGCGTGGTCGCCAAGGCCTATGCCGACGCCACCAAGGCCGAGATCGCCAACCTCGTCGCCAACGACCCGGCCGGAGTGGTCAAGGCCCTCCTCGCCGAGTACCCGACCGGTGAATGCACCTCCTACGCCCTCGAAGCCAACCTCGACCGCGTCCACTTCGCTTCCCTCCCCGCCGGCAAGGATCGCGCCGCCGCCTTCAAGGCTTGGTGGACCAAGGGCCGCGCCGCCGTCCGCAAGGACCGCGCCATCCTCGTCCCTGAGCGCAAGGGCGGCCTCTACGCCCTCCTCGAAGCCCCGAAGGACCTCGGCGAAGACCTGTTCGCCCAATATGAAGGCGCTCCGAACTTCGAACGTAAGCTGATGCTGCTCGAAGAACTCGCCGGCGCCTCCGCCGCCGAGACCCGCTCGGCCGCCACCGCCGCCAATCTCGACAAGGTCTCCGCCGACCTCCTCAAGGAGATCAAGAAGCTCGAGACCGCCCGCAAACGCGACAACCTGCCGGCCATCCTCGGCGGCATCTGGAACCGCGATAAGTTCTTCCGCTCCGCCGTCGAGAACGTCGAGACCGTCAGCCCGACGGCCTCGGAGATCATCGCCCTCTGCACCGAGAGCGACCTCGCCTTCGTCGCGCTCAACATCCCGCACACCACCGAGAAAATCCGCAGCCTGCTGGACCTCGTGCGCGCCCACCACGGCGACCGCTGGTCCGACCGCGCCTTCGACCTCCTGCGTAACCGCGACATCGGCGGCACCAAGAGCGGCTCCGCCAAGCTCGTCTCCGAATCCATCGCCTACCTCTGCGACCAGGACCTCGCCGAGGCCGTCGCCACGCGCTTCGCGCAGTGGCTCGAGACCCGCGAACTCCGCGCACCGGTGATCATCTGGATCATCAAGAACCGCGACTCCAAGAAGTACGCCGCCATCGTCAGCCGCCTGATCACCCCTTCGCTCCTCGGCGCCATCCTGTCCTCGATCGACACCGAGTCGCTCGAATCCAATTCGACCGCCCGCATCCCGCTCGCCAACGAACTCATCAAGGACAAGGAACTGATCGCGAACATCCTCACGCCGGCCGAAGGCAAGAAGGCCGACAGCGAGACGATCTTCGACCTCACCCGCACCATGATGAGCAGCCAGGGCTTCGATGAGATGACGAAGAAGGCCCTCCTCTCCCGCCTCGCCAAGATCGAGCCGCACGTCCAGCGCCTCGCCAAGTCCAAGCATTCCGGCTCCGAAGCCGAGGAAAAGGAACTCCTCGTCTCCAAGGCCTCCAAGGAAGTAAAGGAGCGCGAGCTCGAGGACATCGTCAAGGTGCGCCTCCCCGCGGTCAAGGAAGCCATCCAGATCGCCAAGGAGCACGGCGACTTGAAGGAAAATTCCGAATACAAGATGGCCCGACAGGACCATGACACCCTCGCGGCCCGTCGCGCCGAGCTCGACGCGCTGCTCAAGAAGGCCCGCGTGACCGACTTCTCCGAAGCCAAGACCGACGCCATCAGCGTCGGCTCGAGCATCGTCCTCCGCCGCGGTTCCGACCAGACGGAGTTCGCCTACGACCTGCTCGGCGCCTGGGACGGCGAGCCGGAGAAGAACATCCTGTCCTACATCTCGCCCCTCGCGAAGCAGTTCCTCAACCACAAGGCTGGCGAGACGTTCACGACCAACATCAACGGTAAGGCCGAAAACTGGACCGTGGTGAAGATCGGCCGCTGGGTCGACAAGCGCTGAACGGCCCTCCTGGCCCTCTCGACGAAGCCCCGGTGACGGGGCTTCCTCTTTTGACAAGCCCGCGACCCCCGCCCATCTTCCCCTCATGCCCGACCCTTGGGAATCCCTGCGCCTGCTGGCCGACCCCACGCGCTCCCGCATGCTCCACCTGCTGCACCGCGGCGAACTCGCCGTCGGCGAGCTCCAGGAGATCCTCGGCCTGCCGCAGTCGCGCATCTCCACCCACCTCGCCCTGCTCCGCAAGGGCGGCCTCGTCATCGACCGACGCGACGGGAAGAAATCTTTCTACGCGGTGGCCCGCGACCTCCCGGCCAGCGTCGGCGGTATCGTCGAAGCGGCCTTGGCCGCCAGCGCCCGCGAACCCAAGGCGGCGGCTGACCAGCGCGCCTGGCAGCGCATCGTCGAGAAGCGCCGGCAGAAGGCCGAACAGCACTTCAACCATGTGGCCGACCGGCTGGGTCGGAACTACTGCCCGGGGCGCTCTTGGGAAGCCATCGGACAGATGCTCTTCCTGCTCACGCCCAAGGTCCGGATCGCCGACCTCGGGGCCGGCGACGGCACCCTCTCGCGGCTCCTCGCCCGCCAGGCCGAAAGCGTCCACTGCGTGGACAGCTCGCCGCGCATGGTCCAGGTCGGCCGGGCCTTGGCCAAGAAGGAACAGCTGCGCAACCTCACCTACGTCCTCGGCAACATCGAGAAAGTCCCCTTGCCGGACCGGAGCATCGATCTCGCCTTGCTGAGCCAGGCCCTGCACCACGCCGAGAACCCCCGCCTGGCCCTCGCCGAGGCGTTCCGCATCCTCAAGCCGGGCGGTCGGCTGATCATCCTCGACCTGCGCGCCCACCGCTTTGAAAAGGCCCGGGAGCTGTACGCCGACCGCTGGCTCGGTTTCAAGGAGAACGAACTCCACGACTGGATCGAGGAAGCCGGCTTCGCCCAGTCCGAAGTCCGCGTGGTGGCCAAGGAAACGAAGGAGCCAGGGTTCGAGACCATCCTGGCGACCGGCCTCCGTCCGGGGGCCTGAGTTATTCACAGGCCGACCCCCTGGCGGGGCCTGATATTTGCCCCTCGGAGGGGGCTTATTGCTTGGCATCCCTCGGACGCTTGGGCTATTGCTTAGCACCCCCGACGCGGAGCAATACGCTCCCCTCACCCGATGCTTATCCAAGAGTCCCGCACCTACCAACTGGCCAAGGCCGCCCTGCTCGCCGTCCTGCTCGCCGTGACCCCCGTCACCGCCGTCCTGCGCGCGCAGACCAAGCCCCTGCCCACCGCGGAAAAGCAGGAAGACCCGTTGAACGTCCTCTACAAGGCCGCCGACAAGGCCTTCGAGGAAAAGAAGTATAAGGAGGCCCTCGACCTCTTCCAGGAACTCGAGGACAAGGCCGGGGACGTCGCCAACAGCATGAAGGCGGTCCTCTCCTTCCGTAAAGCCACCTGTCTCTTCTTCATGAAGGACTGGCCCAAGGCCCAGGTCGAACTCACCACCTTCCTCGATAAATACCCCAAGGGTACGGAAGATTTCTTCGACGGCGACAACCGCCGCGGCACCGCCGAGCTGATCCTCATCGAAGCCTACTCCAAGCAGGGCAAGTGGGACCAGGCCCTCGCCCGCCTCGAGAAGATCCGCACCAACGCGCTCGCCCGCCCCGAGGAACGCGTCAGCGCCTTCACCCTTTCGGCCCAGATCGTGGTCGACCGCGCCAAGACCTCGACCGACGACCTCAAGAAGGCCGCCTACTCGCAGGCCATCAGCCTCCTCAAGCAGGCCACCGCCGAAGGCATCAACACGCCCGAACGCCGGGAAGCCGCCTACAAGCTGGTCGACATGTACACCAAGCTCGGCCTGACCAAGGAAGCCACCCAGCTCAAGAGCGAGATCGACGCCCGCAGCACCGGCTCCCCGGTCGAAGTCGTGCGCTCCAACTTCCAACGCCTGGAAATCGGCGACGCGCGTTTCGCCGCCGCCGAATCGGCCGCCGACGAGGCCTTCCGCGGCGACTTCTACCGCCAGGCCCTCAACAACTACCAGGGCACGCTGCGCCGCGTGAACCTCACCCGCTCCTTCGGCAAGGCGATCGAAGCCAAGACCACCGAGGTCGAAGGCATGACGAAGGCCGCCCCGAAGCCGAACGCCGAACAGGCCGACGCCATCCGCCGCGCGCAGCTCGACCTCGAACAGTTCAAGAAGATCGAAGCCGAATTCAAGGCCAACAAGGACTACGACGCCTTCATCTCCTACCGCATCGGCCTCTGCCTCCTCGAACTGAAGCGCCCCTGGGAAGCCCACGTGGCCTTCCTCGACATCTTCGAGAACAGCCCGGAGTTCAGCCGCATCGCCGGCGCCTACTACTACCACATCGTCGCCCTGCGCCGGATCGGCCGCAACACCGAGGCCCAGACGAAGTGTAAGGAATTCATCCAGAAATTCCCGAAGGACGAGATGGTGTCGTCCATCGCCCTCATCCTCGGCGACATCTCCCAGGAGCGCGAAGAGTTCCCCGAAGCCATCGCCCACTACAAGTGGGTGCAGGCCAACGTGACCAACCTCACCCCCGAGGTCGCCGAAGAGATCGACTTCCGCATCGCCGCCTGCCTCTTCTCGCAGGTCGACTGGGCGCCGGCGCAGAAGGCCTTCGAGGCCTTCCTCAAGAAATACGAGCGCTCCTCCGTCCGCCAGCAGGTCCTGTACATGAGCGCGCTCTGCTCGTTCTTCCAGGGCAAGTACAAGGAGACCAAGGTCGACTTCGACAAGTACGAGCAGGAATACCCGAAGGGCCAGTTCATCCCCGACGTCCGCTACCGCCAGGCCATCGTGAAGTTCGGCGTCAACCCGCCCGACATCGCCGGCACCATCAAGCTCTGCGAAGACTGGCTCAAGGATTACGCCAAGGACCGGACCGACGAAGTCATCGCCCAGACCCCCGAGGTCTACACCCTGATCGGCGACGCCAACATCCGCCTCGCCGACGAGCTCGACAAGAAGGTCAAGGCCGCCGACATCGACCTGCGCGTCAACCTCAAGACCCCTGACCGCGCCAAGTTCGCCGCCATCAAGGACAAGCTCGAGAAGGAGAAGGAAGCCGTCACCGGCAAGGCGATCGACGCCTACGAGGCCGCCGCCAAGAGCGCCCGCACCAACGCCCAGGCCCTTGAGTTCGTCCTCGGCGAGCTGCGCAAGCTGCTCCCCGGCCGCGGCGAGCACAAGCGCATGCGCGACCTGTTCAAGGAGATCTTCGACTGGGACCACAACGACCCGAAGGCGATGACCTACCTGTACGAGGTCATCCGCTCCACCGAACGCATGGGCGACATGCCCGAGTTCGCCCAGCAGGCCGAGAAGGTCCGCAAGGATTTCAGCGCCAAGCTCGCCGACGCCCGCAAGGCCGTCGACCAGCTCGAACGCAAGCAGGGCGTCACCCGCCCCGAGATCGACACCGCGAAGGAGGCCGTCAAGAAGCTCTCCGCCGAACTCGAAGCCGAACTCGCCAAGGTCGAGGTCAAGCGCCAGGCCTCCATCGCCGAGCAGAAGAAGCGCGCGCTGAAGATCCTCTCCGACGCCGTCGCCGAATCGATCAACGACCGCAAGCAGGAGGGCACCGAGAAGCTCATCGTCTTCCTCGCCGAGAAGCTCGCGCGCAAGATCAAGCGCGTGAAGGCCGGCACCAAGCCCGAGCCCGGCGCCTACACCAGCGTCGAAGCCGAGAAAGAGCTGACCAAGCTCCTCCGCCTCGAAGAGAACCGCAGCTCCCTCGTCGCCCAGGCCCGCGGCTTCTTCGCCCTCGGCCAGCTCGCCGTGTTCACGCGCGAGCCCGAGAAGACCGCCGCCAACTTCGCCAAGATCGCCGCCAACTTCAAGGCCGAGGAACTCAACCCGACCATCCTCGCGCTCGTCGGCGACAGCCTGCTGGCCAAGAACGAGACCAAGAAGGCGGAGGAGTACTTCCGCTACATCCTCGAGTTCGCCCGCTCCTCCGAATACGCCGACTACGGCTTCGCCGGCCTGGCCGACATCCGTTTCGGCGAGAAGAAGTACGCCGAGGCGCTCTCCCTCTGCAACGAGGCCATCGACAACAACATCCTGATGTCGAAGGAACTCGACCTGCGCTTCACCCGCGCCCGTTCCCTCGCCGAACTCTCCAAGTACAAGGAAGCCAAGGAAGAGTTCGAGGAGATCGCCAAGACCAAGGAATGGCGCGGCGAGAAGACCGCCGCCTCCCTCTACTGGCTCGGCCTCATGGAAGAACGCCAGGCGACCGACAAGGACGGCTACGCCCGCGCCGTCGCCTACTATCGCCGCTGCTACATGACCTGGAAGAAATATGAGGTCTGGGCCGCGAAATCCTACTTCGCCGAAGCCAAGATCCTCGCGACCAAGCTCGAGCAGAAGGACGGCGCCAAGCGCCTCCTGCAGGAGATGCTCGAGAAAGACCGCATCAAGGACACCCGCGAAGGGGTCGAAGCCAAAGCCTACCTCCTCGGACTCTGAACGCCATGCGCCGCCCCCTCCTCCTCACCGTCTTCGCCCTCCTCGCCGCCGCGACTTCGCCGGCCCAGACCTTCGTCTTCAAGGGCGAACGCTGGGAGATCAACGACCCCTTCAAGCTGGACAACTCCATCCCGCCGAAGCCCGTCGTCGACCCCAAGAAAGGCGTCATCAACGTGGTCAAAGGCACCGTCGACCTCACCAGCAACAAAGGCGGATTCGAGTCCGTGACCACGCGCAAGCTCTCCGAGGTCGCCGAGATCGTCTGGCCGATGCCCGCCCGCCTCCAGGAGGCCCAGAACAACGTCAACCGCGGCGAACCCGCCAAGGCCCTCGACAACGCCGAGGCCGTGCTGAAGTTCTTCGAGCCGCTCAAGAACGTCCCCGGCTCCTGGTGGGTCAAAGCCTCCCTCATCAAGCTCGACGCCCTCGACCGCCTCGAGAACGACGCCGCCACGAACAGTTTCCTCGCGAACTTCGAGAAGGAGGAAGCCGCCAAGCAGCCCGAAGTCGCCACCCAGATCCAACTGGCCAAACTCATGCTGCGCGCCCGCAAAGGCGAACACGATGCCGTGATCCGCGAAGCCACCGAACTGCTCACGAAGGTCGACAGCTCCGAACTCCAGGCCCGGCTCCACCTCACCAAGGGCAACTCCCTCCTCGCCGCCAAGAAGTATGAGGCCGCGATGACCACCTACCTCCGCGTGCCGGTCTTCTTCGGCTCCGAGGCCGAGATGATCCCCAAGGCCCTCCTCGGCGCCGCCCGCGCCTTCCGTGGCATGGACAGCCCGGCCCTGCGCGACCAGAAACTCGAAGCGATCTCCAACCGCTACCTTTACGACATCATCGTCTCCTTCCCGGTCTCCAAGGAGGCCGAAGAAGCCAAGAAACTGCTCCCCCCGGAGGAGCGCGCCAAGGCCGAAGCCGACCAGAAGAAGATCGCCGCCGGCGGCCCCCTCCCCGAAGGCGTCATCATGGCCAAACCTAAGCTCGCCGCCGAAGAGAAGGTCGAAGGCAACAAGTGAGTCCTTGCCCCTTTCCAAAACCTAACCTAGATACCAACCTACACCCCATCATCATGAAGATGAACCTACGTTCCGCCCTCCTCAGCACCGCCGTTCTCGGCCTGTTGACCGCCACCGCCTCGGCCCAGGAGGCCGCCGCCGCCGGCGCACACCACAAGACCCTCGCCGACCTCTTCATCGAAGGCGGCTGGGTCATGTACCCGATCACCCTCTGCTCCGTCGCGATGATCTGGTTCATGGTCGACGGCTTCATCAAGACCAGCGCCGGCAAGATGTACCCCGCCGACCACGTCACCCAGCTCCGCGAACTCTTCAAGAAGGGCGACTACGTCGGCGCCTACGCCTTCGCCAAGGCCGCCGGTTCCCCTGTCGCCGACGTCGTGCGCGCGGGCGTCGCCTTCACCCCGGATGGCAAGACGATGACCGAAGAGGCCATCCTCTCCGAAATCGTCCGCATCCAGGGCGAACTCAAGGGCCGCTCCTCCTACCTCTCCGTGATCGGGGTCTGCACCCCGATGATCGGCCTCACCGGCACCGTGACGGGCATGATGAGCGCGTTCGAGACCCTCGGCACCTCCGGCGTGGGCGATCCTTCCAAGCTCTCCGGCGCGATCGGTGAAGTGCTCGTGGCGACCGCCTCCGGCCTCTTCATCGCGATCCCGGCGTTCATCGCCTACTACCTCCTGGCCAACCGCATCAACAAGGGCATCCACGACATCACCGAGATCGTGACCGGCCTGTTCCGCGCGTTCCCCTACGACGAAGTCGAAGGCCACAAGGTCGGCGACGAAGAGATCTACGCCTCCAAGCCCGATTGGAGCGCCTCCTCGAACGTCCAGGGCTGAGTCCCTTCCACCCCTAAACCAGCAGCAAGACCATGGCAGGCGGAGGCGGAGGCGGAGAAGGCGAACCGGAGTTCCAGGTCGCGCCGATGATCGACGTGCTCCTGGTGCTGCTCATCTTCTTCATGTCGATCACCTCCTCGCAGGTGCTCAAGGTCGACAAGAACATCTCGCTCCCGGTCGCCGCCAACGGCGTCAAGCGCGACGACAAGGCCGCGGCCGGTCTGATCAACATCTCGTGGGACAAGACCACGGGTCAGGCCAAGTACAAGCTCGACGACCGCGAACTCGACCCGAACGACAAGGAAGGCATCGCCAAGGAACTCTCCGACCGCAAAGGCAGCAACGAAAAGTACCGCCTGCTGGTCCGCGCCGACAAGGAGTGCCACGCCAAGTATGTCTCCAAGGCCCTCGAGTGGGGCGCTGAAGCGGGCATCGACAACATCGCCTTCTCCGGGCTCAACCACGAGGAATAAGCCATGAAACAGAAGCCTGAAACCGCCGACGCCTCCCCTGGCTTCCAGATCGCCCCGATGATCGACGTGGTCTTCGTGATCATGCTCTTCTTCATGGTCATGGCCGGCGCCGTCAAGGTGGAGCACGAACTCAAGACCACCCTCCCTGGCAACGCCGAGACCGCCAAGGAGACCGAACTCCCCGACGAAGTCACGATCGGCGTGAGCGAGACCGGCGAGATCACCCTCAACGAAGATCCGGTCGGCCCCCCTGGCGACAAGCTCCTCGAGAACCTTTACAACCAGATGAAGCTGATGGGTCAGGCGGCCGAGCAGTCGAAGACGAAGCTGCTCATCACGGTGCAGGCCGAAGAGAACGCCCGCTACGAGCGCGTGATCAACGTCCTCGATATCCTGGCCAAGGCGAACATCACGAACGTGACGTTCGCGGTGTCCGACACCGAGTAAGCGGCGCTTTCAGCCGTCGAATACAGCCGCCGTCAGGCGGCTTTTTCGTGTCCTGGCTCAGCGACCGAAGCCGGCTTCGGATTCGAGGACCTTGCGGACGGCCTCGAAGTCGTTGCCGATCTTGATCGGAGCAGGTGCCGGCAGTTCGCCGGGGAAGCGGGAAGCCTGGGCGTCGCCGAAAGCCTCCTGCAGGACGTCCGGGAACTTGGCGGGGTGCGCGGTGCCGAAGACGATGACGTCGTCGAGCTTGGACCCGTCGCGGGCGAGCAGGTCCTCCGCGGCCTTCCAGCCGACGGCGGTATGCGGGCAAAGGATGTAGCCGCTGGCGTCGCGGACGCGACGCATGGCGTCGAGGGTGGCCCGGTCATCGACGGTGACGGCTTCCACGGAGGGGCCGCCATCACGCCAGGCGAGCAGGCGGCTGAGGTTGTTCGGGTCGCCGATATCCATGGCGTTGGAGGCCGTGGGGACGGCGCGACGCGGACGATACTCGCCGGTGGCGAAGAGGTCGGGCAGCGGCGAATTGGTGTTCGTCGCGGCGACGAGCGCGGCGACGTCCAGGCCCATGCGACGGGCGAGCTGCACGGCGCCGACATTACCGAGGTTACCCGAAGGCACCACGATGCCCATGCGTCGGCCGGGAGCCAGCAGGCGCTTGGCGTGGAAGGCGAAAGGCACCTGCGCGATCAGGCGCACGGGGTTGATGGAGTTCGCGGTGAGCAGCGGGCGGTGGCGACGCAGGGACTCATCGGCGAGAGCGCGCTTCACCATCGCCTGGCAGTCATCGAAGGTGCCATCGACGGAGAGAGCCACCACGCCCGGACGGGGCCGGGCGATCTGGGATTCCTGCACGCCGCTGACGCCGATGCGGGGATAGAGGACCACGGCGCGGACGC
The DNA here is from genome assembly GCA_964202105.1 of Opitutales bacterium. Lineage (GTDB taxonomy): Bacteria > Verrucomicrobiota > Verrucomicrobiia > Opitutales > UBA953 > UBA953. Next base: position 22,131 of record CAXNHL010000005.1, read on the forward strand.
CAGGGACGCCGGCGCAGGCTTCGGTCACGGCGGCGCCGGTGTCACCGGAGGTCGCAGCCAGGACGGTCAGCTGCGGGAACTCGTCGCCGAGGACACGCGCGGTGACGCGCACGAGCGTGCGGACGGCGAAGTCCTTGAAGGCCGCGGAAGGGCCTTGGAAAAGTTCGAGGACGGCGATGCGTTCGGCCGGGGTACCCTTGAGCTTCTCCGGACGCACGAGCGGCACCGGAAAGTTGAAGGCTTCCTGGCAGAGCTGACGCAGGACCGCGGGACCGAGCACTTCGCCGAAATACGGGGCCACGACGGCCTCGGCGAGGTCGGCATAGGAGGCATCGCGGTAGCGCTCCACGAAGTCGGGCGCGATCTGCGGGATGTGCGTCGGCACCCAGAGGCCTCCCTTGGCGGGCATGGCCGAAAGCAATACTTCACGCAGGGAGCCGCGACAGGAGGCGTCGGCGGTGGAGACGAATTCCAACTTAGGACTCGGAGAGGACATGGACACCCTTGGGGTTGATGCGCGAAACGTAAGGCGTGGCCTTGATCGGCACCGACGAGAACACGGCGGCGACGGCGGCGGCGACCTTGCGGGCGGTCTCTTCGCCTTCGCAGAGCGCGAACACGCTGGGGCCGGCGCCGGAGATCGAGAAGCCCAGCGCGCCAGCGGCCATGGCGGCGGCCTTGGCGCGGTAGAACTCAGGGATCAGGCGATGACGATGGGGCTCGGCGATGAGGTCGTGGAGCGAGCGGCCGATGAGCGCGTAGTCGCTCTTGAAGAAGCCGCACAGCAGGCCGCCGAGATTGCCGCTCTGCTGCGTGGAGGTCTCGAGCTGGATCTGGCGCGGCATGATCTCGCGGGCGACCTTGGTCAGCACGACGATGTCCGGATGCACGACCGCGGCCCAGAGGCGCTCCGGGATCGGCACGTCCATCACGTCGAGCTCGGCGTTGGAACGGATGAGGGTGATGCCGCCGAGGAGGCACGGGCCGACGTTGTCGGCATGCCAGGCGCCATCGGCCGCGGCTTCGCCGGCGACCACGAAAGGCAGGAGCTGACGGCGCGTCAGCGGATCGCCGAGGAGGCGGTTCACCACGAAGGCGCCGCCGACCGCGCTCGCGGCGCTGGAGCCGAGGCCGCTGCCGAAGGGCATCTTCTTGTGGATCTCCATCTCGATGCCGAGGTCGCTCTTGCCGAGGTGACGGAGCAGCGCGTGGGCGGAGACGCCGGCGGTGTTCTTCTTGGAGTCGAGGGGCAGCCGGCCGTCGTCACCGGTGATCTTGGTGATGCGCAGACCCGGGGTCGGCGAGAAGCGGGCCACGATCTCGTCGCCGGGGGCGTCGATGCAGAAGCCAAGCACGTCGAAACCGCAGGCCACGTTGGCCACGGTGGCAGGCGAAAAGATACGGACTTCTTTGAGCGGCTGGGCGGACATATGACCCCCTTTGACAGGGTTGGGCAGACCTTTCGGGTTGCCTCCCCTTCGGTCAACGGTGAACATGACGGATACCAGTCCTTTGATGTCCAACCGCATCCACCAGAACGGTTTTGTGACCGTGGCGGCCGCCTCGCCGGCCCTCCGTCTGGGGGACCCTGCGGCCAATGCCGCCCTGATCATCCAGGCCCTGGAAAAAGCCGCCCAAGAAGGGGTGGAAATCGTCGTCCTGCCCGAACTTTGCCTGACCGGCTACAGCTGCGGCGACCTCTTCGGCCAGCGAACCCTCCTCAACGGCGCCCTGAAGGCCCTCGGACAGGTTTGTGAGGCCACGGCCAAGCTTGGCCTCACCGCCCTCGTCGGCGCCCCTCTGGAGGTCAACGGACGCCTCTTCAACGTGGCCGTGGCGCTTTCCCGCGGCAAGGTCCTCGGGGTCGTCCCGAAGACCCACCTCCCCAACACCGGGGAATTCTATGAACAGCGCTGGTTCGCCTCCGCCCGGGTCGCCCCGGTCGCCGAAGTCGAACTCCTCGGCCAGAAGGTCCCGTTCGGCACCGACCTCCTCTTCCAGGCGACCGATATGCCGGACTGTGTGCTCGGTATCGAGATCTGCGAAGACCTCTGGGCCGTCGAGCCCCCGAGCGGCCCGCTGGCCCTCGCCGGCGCCACCCTGCTCTGCAACCTTTCGGCCAGCGACGAACTCCTCACCAAGGCCGCCTACCGCCGCGACTTGGTAAAGTCGCAGTCCGCCCGCTGCCTAGCGGCCTACGTCTACGCCGCCGCCGGCGCCGGCGAATCGAGCACCGACATCGTCTACAGCGGCCACGGCCTCATCGCCGAGAACGGCGTCGTGCTCGGCGAATCCGAACGCTTTCGCTTCGACCTGGCCCTGATCGTCTCGCAGATCGACCTCGACCGCCTCGCGGCCGAACGTCGCCGCAACAGCACGTTCTTCGGCGCCCCCGTCGCGGTCCGCCCGCGCGTCGTCGGCTTCACCCTCGGCTCCCCGACCGGCCAGACCCCGAAGCTGCGCCGCCGTTTCAGCCAGCATCCGTTCGTGCCGTCGGACCCGCACCGCCGGGACGAGAACTGCCAGGAGATCTTCGCGATCCAGTCCACGGGCCTCGCCCGCCGTATCCGCCACACGGGCCTTAAGCACGTCGTCATCGGCGTCTCGGGCGGACTCGACTCCACCCTCGCCCTGCTCGTCACGCTCGAAGCCTTCAACCGTCTCGGCCTCGACCGCAAGGGCATCATCGGCCTCACCCTCCCCGGCCCCGGCACCTCGGCCCGCACGCGCGTCAACGCGATGCGCCTGATGGAGACGCTCGGCATCACCGCGCGCGAGATTCCGATCAACGACGCCGTCGAACGCCACCTGCGCGACATCCAGCACCCGGCCGGCAAGCACGACATCACTTTCGAGAACGCCCAGGCCCGCGAGCGTACGCAGATCCTCATGGACGTCGCCAACCAGAGCCACGGCTTCGTCGTCGGCACGGGCGACCTTTCCGAAGCCGCGCTCGGCTGGTGCACGTTCAACGCCGACCACATGTCGATGTATCACGTGAACATCGGCGTGCCGAAGACCTTGGTGAAGCACCTCGTCGGTTGGGCCGCGCACGCCCGCCACGTCGGCACCGAACGCGCCATCCTCGAGGACATCGTGGCCACCCCGGTCAGCCCGGAGCTGCTCCCGCCCGGCGACGACGGCGAGATCGCCCAGCAGACGGAAATGCTGGTCGGCCCCTACGAGCTCCACGACTTCTTCCTTTATCACGTCATCCGCAACGGTTTCCGCCCCTCGAAGGTCCTCTGGATCGCCGAGCACGCGTTCGCCGGGAAATATGACCAGACGGAGATCCGCCATTGGCTGCGCTCCTTCCTGAACCGCTTCTTCAGCCAGCAGTTCAAGCGCTCCGTGATGCCCGACGGCCCGAAAGTGGGCTCGCTGGCCCTGTCCCCCCGCGGCGATTGGCGCATGCCTTCCGACGCCGAGGCGACGGCGTGGCTTGCCGAACTGGGCTAAGCCTGCTTGATGGGAGGCGTGAGCCTTCCCGCCCAGACGCATCCCGCCGCCACCCAGGCCCTCCTGGCGAAGCTCGGCTCGGAAGTCGTCCGGACCGACGAGGCGTCCTGCTTCGCGGCGTCGTTCGATAACATGCGGCTGTCCTTCATGCCTGAGGCGGTCATCCGCCCGGCGACGGAAGACGATATCGGCGCCACGCTGAAGCTCGCCAACGCACACCGCGTGCCCGTCACGGTCCGCGGCCGCGGCACCGGCACGACCGGCGCCTGCGCCCCGATCAAGGGCGGCTGGGTCATCCACCTCGACCACTGGGACCAGATCGA